>CAZJYC010000006.1:0-60309 GCA_964550165.1 uncultured Eubacteriales bacterium | reverse complement strand
GCGAGGAGGGATGGAAACCAGCATTTTGAGAGTTGGCTTTTATCATCATATGCCTTCATGGAAAAAAAGATGCTAACCTATGGAATTTTTTTCTTTACTATTAGCGGGATTAATGGTAACTTTTCTAAAAATTTTTCGTATAAGATCAACAAAGAATGGCTGTTCCATTAAGTTTAATAAAGTCAAAAAGGAGGCTAATCATGTCTCGTCGGCTATTTGGCTCGGTTTTTCTTTTCCTGAGCCTTGCTCTTGTTTGCCAAGCAGCAACTGAAAAGCTATCTTACGACAAATACCATACGCCTGATGAAGTTGCCGCTCTCCTCAAGTCCTGGATGTCCGCCTATCCCCAGCTCACCAAGCTGATCAACATCGGCAAGAGCCCAGGAAATGGCGATTTGGTTGTCTTTCGAATCGCAGCTCAGGCCAAAGGCATCCCTGAGCCGGATAAAAGGCCTGCCATATTCGTCTCTGCCAATATCGAAGGTGTTCATCCCGTCGGGACAGAAGCTGCGCTGATGCTCATCGAGAACCTTCTCACTCAGTACGGCAAAGATAAAAAGACGACACCCCTTCTGGAAAAAAGAACCGTCTATGTTGCCCCGCTTCTCAACCCGGATGTCGCTCAACACTTCTTCGCTCAAACCCGCTGGGAGAACTTGACGAACAACCAGCCTGTCGATGATGACCTGGATGATATGATCGATGAGGATGGCCCCGACGACCTCAACAAGGACGGGCTGATCACTCAGATGAGGATCAAAGATCCTGAGGGAAATTGGATTCCTGATCCCTCAGAACCACGCCTGATGAAACAGGCAGAGCCAAAAAAGGGGGAAAAAGGCATCTACAAAATCTATAGCGAAGGACTGGACAATGACGGCGACGGAGACTACAACGAAGACCCGGCCGGAGGTGTTGAGCTCAACCGCAATTTCCCGCACGATTTTGAATACTATCTCAAGCCTGCTGGCCTCTGGCCAGTCTCCCAGAAAGAGACGATTGCTCTGATGGAATTTCTCTCCTCCCAATCGAACATCGCCCTGGTCTTGAATTTTTCGAGCGAGAACACCTTTCTCAACTTGCAGCAAACAGGCCGGGCTGCAGCCGCTGGGGAAAAAATTAAGGTCCCTCAGCGCTTCGCCTCTTTTCTGGGCTTGGACCCTGACA
Source organism: uncultured Eubacteriales bacterium (assembly GCA_964550165.1). Taxonomy (GTDB): domain Bacteria; phylum Acidobacteriota; class Aminicenantia; order Aminicenantales; family Aminicenantaceae; genus CAZJYC01. Next base: position 59,142 of record CAZJYC010000006.1, on the reverse strand, counting down.
AGGAATACGATATTCAAGAGCTCGTCACTCTTCTCAAAGGGATGGGGATTTTTGTGGGAAGGGAAATCGATGAAAGCTTGATCGCCATGCTTTTCGGGCTGGGACCTGCCATGGCCATTGACAGGCAGGATATGCCCTACATTGAAGCTGTGCAGAAAGATTACAAGGATGGATTGAAAAAGGCTGGCATGGATTATCTCGAGAAAAGAGCAAAGGGTGTTGGAAAAGGCTCTTTCGCTGCCTACTGCTATTACCAATTAGGAGTTCCGGTCTTTTCTTCAGATCTATGGGCTATCCCGGAGCCTAAAAAAGAGCCTGAGAAAGAAGAAAAGGATGCCTTGACAGTGGAGAGGCTGAAAACTATGACGTCTGAAGAATTTCTGGCTCTTGGTGACGAAAAAATCGAGGACTTTCTCAAAGAGCAGGGAGCGCCTCCCAGTTTCAAAGCTTCGATGCTGAAGCAAATGGTCAAATCTGGAAAGGTCACTCCTCAAAGAATGGTCGAGATGATGGAAAAGATGCCCAAAAGACCGGCTGTCAAAGAAGGAGAGCATCCGGATTCCTACCTTCTCAATTATTCAGACACAGTCCTTAAAGGAAAAGGATTTGTCGACTGGAAGCCTTATAAGCATCCGACCCTGGGCGAAGTGGAGATAGGAGGCTTTGTTCCCTTTCTGAGAACAACGCCACCCCCTTCGGAGATAGAAAAAACCATTGCCTTTCATACGGATTTCTACATGGACCTGATGAACCGCCTTCCTCAGCTGGAAGTCAAAGAAACAAAGGTCAAGGCTCTTGATGATGGTCTTTATCAGGTTACTGTTTATTTGACTAACCCCGGCTGGTTCCCCACATCGACCGCCCAGGGAAGACGGGCAGGAACCTCCTGGCCGATCAGAATCGAACTCAAAATGACAAAGGACCAGTCAATTTTCTCAGGCCGAGCGGTCGAATCCATCTCCTTTATTGAGGGAAGCGGGGATACAAAGAACGTAGAATGGACAATCAGGGGCAAAAAAGGTTCCAAGGTCACAATCGTTGCCAGTTCCCCGAAGCTTGATACGGCGACGGCAACCGTCGTTCTTCAGTAAAAGGGAGGGTAAAATGAGAAAAAATAAAATATTTTTTGCCTCGCTCGGAATTGCCTTTTTCCTAGCCTTTTCAGCCTCAAAGGCTGCACCCGAAGCTGAAGTCAAGCTGACTTTCGACCACTTCTACAACCATGCTGAGCTGACTCAGGCGCTCAAGGCTCTGGAGAAAGCTTATCCTCAGTTCATGAAGGTCATATCGCTCGGTAAATCGTATCAGGGACGTGATATCTGGGCGGTCATCGTCAACAATCCTAAAACGGGGCCGCAAGAGCACAAGCCCGGATTTTACATCGACGGCAACATCCACGGCAATGAGATCCAAGGCACAGAGGTTGCTCTCTATGCTATCTATTATCTTTTGAAAAATTACGGAAAGACCGAGCTGGCTACCCGCCTCTTGGACGAAAGGGCTTTTTACTCCATTCCAACCATGAATCCTGATGCCCGGGACTATTTTGTCGACAAACGGCAAGCCCTCCGCACAGGGCTTATTCCTGTCGATGACGACCGGGATGGAGTCGCTGACGAGGACGGTCCTGAGGATCTGAACGGAGACGGTTTCATTACCCAGATAAGAAAAAAGGACCCGGAAGGAAGATACAAGGCCCATCCCGATGATTCCCGCATCATGATTCCTACCAGGCCTGGCGAAAAGGGAGAATACACGCTCTTAGGGTATGAGGGCATCGATAACGACAATGACGGCGCCATCAACGAGGACCCGCCCGGCGGCTATGACATGAACCGCAACTATGGCTTCAACTGGCAGCCAGATTACGCCCAGAACGGCGCAGGCCCCTATCCCTTCTGTTTTCCTGAAACAAAGGCCACCCGCGACTTTCTCCTGGCTCACCCCAACATCATGGGAGGTCAGAACTTCCACAATGCCGGCGGCATGATTCTCAGAGGTCCTGGTGCCAGCAATATGGGTGACTATCCCATGGCTGATATAAGAATTTATGACGCTATCGGCAAAAAGGGCGAGAAAATCATCCCGCGCTACAGGTACATCATCGTTTACAAAGACATGTACACGGTCTACGGCGGAAGCATCGATTTCCTCTACAATGTCCTTGGCGCTTACACTTTCAGCAACGAACTGGACATTTCTCCCACTTTCTCCTTCCCCATAGGCGGGAGAGAAAGGGGCGAACGACCGGAAGAGATGAGCGAAGAAATGATGAGGTGGCGCCAACTGGCCCAGAGGCTTGAGGAAATGACCTATCATGACCTCGTGCTGCTCGGTGAACATTTTGCCGAATGGAAGCCCTTCAAGCATCCTCTTTATGGCGATGTTGAAATCGGCGGAGTTAAAATATACGGAACCCGCGTTCCGCCTCTCTTCCAGCTTCCCGACACCTGCCACCGCAACGCAGCCTTCTGCTTTTACCATGCTGACCAGCTTCCTCGCCTGGAGTTTAAACAAGCCGAAATCAAAAAGCTGGATAAGGATCTCTACCAGATCGATGTGACTGTCGAAAACAGCCGGGTCACTCCGACAATTTCTGCCCGCGCGATGCAGAGCAAGCTTCATCGAGTTGACCGCTTGAAGGTCGAGGGCAAAGATGCAAAGCTTCTTGCCGCGGGCCGTTTGATGGATAATTTCCGCGGAATCACACGAAAAGTGGAAACGCGCGACAATTTCATCTGGATTGAATCGGGAGTCCCGAGTTACGGCAGGATCGCATACCGTTTGCTGGTCAAAGGCAAAGGCGACATCAAGCTCATCTACGATTCGCTCAAGGGCGGTTACACCACGACCTCGGCGGCATTGAAGTAAAAAGTTCTTCTTCCGTTTTTTTGGATTATTTGGAAACAGCCTGAGAGGATTTCTTTCCAGCCGGCCTTTTCCCATCTTTTCGAGTCCAGAATAAGTGTCTGAAACACACAGAATGAATGAGAAATAATAAGAAAAACTTGGTGATTACAAAGATTTAAGGAAGAAGCTTCTGCGTCGACAACGTTAGATTGTTGTCAATCTGTATATTAATTTAGACAGGGTTGCAACGATTACGATAATTAAGAGGACAAAATGTATACTTCTTATGGGCTTTGAAGTTTTCTTTAACTCAACTCCTTCTTTGAATCCCAGAAAGACAAAAAGCAAACCCCAGGAAAAGCCGAGAGCGGCATCGAACCAGGAGCGGACCACCAAATCGACTGACCCAAGAATGATGGCAATTAGGCCCATCACTGAATAGGTGATGATTCCTATTTTTTTCATGCTGTTCTCCACCATGACTTTTCCTTCTGCTCAACGCGAAATTCCCGCGCCTTTATAATGACCTTTTCCAATCCCCGGGCAGATATATATCAAAGTCTATTTGAAGTGTCAAACGAAATAAATTTTGCTGAATAATCATGCCGCAGGAAACCATTTTGTATTTTCCCTCGTATAAATCAATGATGCGTATAAACTCAATTGCGTATAGAAATAAAACACTAACTTGTTAAATAAGGCTCTTGCTTCATCATTGGCCGTCTTGCATATCCTATGCTCAAAGCGGACTCGGCTGATAATCTGTGGGAGATGAGAATTTATTCTGGGAAGGATATTTCTTAGGAGTCGCGAGATGAAGAAAAAAACAATATTCCTAGTTATGCTTTTTTTGTCTCTTTTGGCCTGGGCAAAGGTTCCAGACCCTCAGGAGCAAAAAATAGTCCAGGCCATCCTGGCAAACGGGCCCGTGACCATTGACGGCATTCTGGATGAAAAAATCTGGCAGAATGATGGATACAGAGACTTTGTTCAGTCTGATCCTCATGACGGCACCGAGCCCACTGAGAAAACAGAGTTCTGGGTCGCTTACGACGAGAAAGCCCTCTATGTCGCCGCCCGTCTTTATGATTCCCAGCCTGAGCTCATCAGATGCCGCTTAGGCCGCCGGGATGATTTCGTCGATTCTGACTGGTTTATTTTTGCCGTCGATCCCTACTTTGACCGACGCTCCGGCTATCAGTTTGGCGTGAACCCGTCTGGTTCCATCGCTGATTGGACCCTCTATAATGATGTCGAGGAGGATGACACCTGGGATGGAGTCTGGGAATGGAACGTCAGTATCGATGATAAAGGCTGGTCTGTCGAATTGAAAATTCCCTACAACCAGCTCCGCTTTCCCAAGAAAGAAGAATACATCTGGGGCGTAAATTTTCGAAGAATCATCAAACGGAAAAACGAGAAAGTCACCTTTGTCTGGGTTCCGAAGGAGGATATGGCCTATGTTTCCCGTTTCGCCAAACTGACGGGCATACGTGATATTCGGCCTGGGCGACATATTGAGATCCTTCCCTACGCAGTCGGTCAGGGCGAATTCAGCCCAGCCGAAGCCAACAATCCTTTTCAAACCGGAGAAAAATTCCTGGCAAACACAGGGCTTGACCTTAAAGTCGGCTTGAAGAGCAACTTGACTCTGGATGCTACAGTCAACCCCGACTTCGGACAGGTTGAGGTGGACCCGGCTGTGATCAATCTCTCAGACTACGAGACATACTATCGAGAAAAAAGGCCTTTTTTCATCGAAGGCTCCAACATCTTCGATGAGTTCGGCCGTGGAGGCTCGGCGCTGAATGTCAACATCAACTGGCCGCAGCCGACTCTCTTTTACAGCCGGCGAATCGGCCGCTCTCCTCAAGGCTATGTGACACAGGACGGCTACATGAATTTCCCTGACAGAACGACCATTTTTGGGGCCTTCAAACTCACAGGCAAAATGGGCAAAGGCTGGAATTTTGGGTTCATCAATGCCCTGACCGCAAGGGAATATGCCGAGATAGATTCTGACGGAGAGCGTTTTCAGGAAGAGGTCGAGCCCTTTTCTTACTACGGTGTGCTCCGCGGCCAGAAAGTGTTTAATGAGGGGCATCAAGGGCTTGGCCTTCTGGCGACCTCGGTTATCAGGGATTTGAGAAACGACAACCTCTCAGGGATAATCAACAAGCGGGCTTTCAGCCTGGCCATAGATGGTTGGACCTATCTGGATAAAAACAGAAACTGGGTTTTTGGCGGCTGGTTTGGGGGCACCATGGTGGAAGGAAGCCAAGAAGCCATTCTGGCGCTCCAGCGTTCCTCCCTCCACTATTTCCAGCGTCCTGATGCTACCCACGTAGAAGTTGACGAAGATGCGACTTCTCTTTTCGGCTGGGGAGGACGTCTGACTCTGGGCAAACAAAAAGGGAGATTTCTTCTTCATGCGGTTCTCGGCATTTTATCCCCTGGCTTTGACCCTAATGATCTCGGATTTCAGTTCAGCTCCTCTGATATCATCAACTCCCATGTGATTTTGGCTTACCGCTGGCCCCATCCAGGAAAAGTATTCCGTAACGTGATGCTCTATGCCGGGCCGTTCCGGAATTATGACTTTGGCGGCAATAAGATATGGGACGGATTTCTGGCAGCCGCTGAAGGGCAATTCCTGAATTACTGGGGATTCGAGACCATGGTCGCCTACAACCCTGACACTATCAGCAAAGATTTGACAAGAGGCGGTCCTCTGGCTCTCGTGCCGTATGGCTACCAGATAGATTTGGTCATCTACAGCGACAGCCGGAAACCGGTTGTGCTTTCCTCACAATCGAGCTTCTACAGAAGGCCAAAAGCGGGTTATAACTTGAGCACAGGGATCTATTTGAGCTGGAAGCCGAGAAGCAACATCAGCTTCTCCTTCGGACCAAGCTATTATGTCAGGGATTCCTACTTCCAATGGGTCAGGCGTGTGGATGACCCTTTGATGACAGAAACCTATGGAGTCCGGTATGTGTTCGGAAGCATTAATCAGCAAACTCTTTCCGGTGAGTTCAGGCTGAACTGGACATTTACCCCCAAGCTAAGCCTGCAGCTCTATCTGCAGCCCTTTCTGGCTGTGGGCCAGTACGACGAGTTCAAGGAACTTGCCCGCCCTAAAACTTTTGAGTACAACATTTACGGAGAAGGCGGCTCCACAATCAGCTTTGACGATAATATTTATACTGTCGATCCTGATGGGCTCGGCCCAGCTCCAGAGTTTTCTTTCTCCAATCCAGATTTCAACTATAAATCTTTCCGGGGGACCGCTGTCTTGCGCTGGGAATATCTGCCAGGCTCAACGCTCTACTTTGTCTGGACTCAAAACCGCGCGGATTATTCTAACCCAGGAGATTTTAAACTGGGGCGTGACCTGGGAGACCTTTTCACTGCGCCAGGGGATAATATTTTCCTGGTCAAAGTCTCTTTTCGCTGGAACATCTGACGTCGAAGCGTTTATTTGCCGCCGATCTGCATCAACTTGATCCGGAACGTGGGTGCGGTGAAGCTCCGGTTCAAATCCAAGTCGTTGCCAACCATGTCAATGCTGTTCAGCATATCCAAGGCGCTACCGGCAATGGTCAGTCCTTTAACCGGGAAGGCAATTTTTCCGTTCTCAATCCAGAATCCGGAAGCCCCGCCGCTGAAATCGCCGTTGACAGCATTTATTCCGTAGCCGGTTACTCCTTTTAGCAAAAGGCCGACTTTTGTCGCCTTTATAATTTCCTCGGGCTTGCTCTGTCCTGCGGCCATGTAGAAATTATGGGCGCTGATACCGGGAAGGTCGGTAAAATCGCCTCTGTTGCCATTTCCTGTGCTCTTGACGCCAGCCCTTTTAGCCACAATGGTGTTGTACATGAAACATTTCAATACGCCTTTATCCACAATTATTCTCTTCTGGGTTGAGACTCCTTCGCCGTCAAACGGCTTGCTGGCCATGCCTTTGGGCATAGTGCCGTCATCTATGATCGTCACCAGTTCTGAGGCGATTTTCTGGTCCATCATTTTGGCCAGGAAGCTGGCCCCTTGAAGAACCCGCTCGCCGTTAACAGCAGCCAATATTCCGCCTAAAATGCTTCTGGCCACATCAGAGTCAAAGATAACCGCAGCTTTCTGCGTCTTGACCATCTGCGGGTCGAGCATCTCGTAGGCATCCCTGGCTGCTTTCTCAGCAACCTCTGCGGCTGGCTTCAAATCCGCAAAAAACCGCCTCGAGCAATACTCGCTTCCCGTGGATTTCTGGTCACCTTTTTCGGCGACAACAGAGACACCGAAGGAACAGGCTGAGACCTTCGAGCTTTTCAGCAGCCCGTTGGAATTGGCCAGGAAAATCTCTTCCTCCCCATCGGCATAAACGGCGCCATCACTTTTGGTTATTCTGGAGTCCTTCATTGCTAGATTCTCGACATTCTTGGCCAGCCCGATTTTCTTTTCCATCGGAATTTCGCTGATCTGAGGGTCATAGAGGCCTTCGATTTCAGTGATGCCTTTATCATCAGGAAGGACGTTGAACTCGTCTGGTGTGGTGTTGGCCGCAAAGCCGATGGCGCTCGAGATAGCATTGTCCAGAGCTTTTTCGGATAGGTCGTTGCAGCTTGAAAAAGCCATCCTGGCTTTGACAAAGACTCTGAATCCTGCACCGTGTGCTGCCGCCTGCTGGATGGTTTCTATCTCGCCGTTGCGCACCTCGATTCTGAGGTTCCGGCCAGCTTCCATGTAGACCTCTGCTGCATCAGCGCCTTTGGCCAGACATTTCTTAACCAATTTCTCTGCTAAGGCTTTATAATCCATGGTCATCTCCTTTCAGTTATCTTGCCCGGCTTCCGCCGACGTTTATGCCGCGGATCCTGATTGTGGGCTGCCCTGCTGTTACTTCTGCAGCCTGTCCCTTGCCGCAGATTCCAGGCCCAAAATCCAGGTCATCGCCGACAGCGTCAATGTTGGAGATGATGTCCATGCAGCTTCCGACCAGAGTCGCCCCCTTGACAGGCGTTGTTTTTTTGCCGTTTTCGATCAGATAGGCTTCGCGGCAGGTGAAATTGAAAATTCCGGTTATGGGATTGACGCTTCCGCCGCTCAGGCTCTGGACATACAGGCCGCTCTTGGTCGAAGCCAGAATGTCTTCTGGTTTATCCTTGCCTTTCTCGATAAAGGTGTTGGTCATTCGGGGAATGGGGATGTAACGGAAGCTTTCCCGACGGCCGTTTCCGGTGCGTTCCATGTTGAGCTGCTTGGCTGAGAGAATGTCGGTCATGAATTTCTCAAGAATTCCTTCCCTGATCAGGACATTCCGCTTCATCTGGGTTCCTTCGTCGTCAAAATTTGTCGTTCCCCGGAAATTGGGCATTGTCCCGTCATCGACCATGGTGAAAACTTCGCTGGCGACCTTCTGTCCCAGCTTTCCGGTGAAGGCGCCCGTCTTTTTGGCGATGATATCGCCTTCCAGGGGATGCCCAACAGCCTCATGGACCAGAACGCCTCCCCAGCCGTTCTGCATGACAATATCCATGATTCCGGCAGGCGCATCTTTGGCCTCGAGCATGGCGATCGATTCCCGGGCGCATCTCTGCGCTGTTTCTTCAGGAGAGACTTCCTGAAACATTTCGAATCCGGAGTGACGGCTGACCCTTTCCCGGCCCATGTGCTGCGTGTTGTTGCCCACGCCTAAGGTATGGATGATAAAGAAAAGGAGTGGCAGCTCATCGCTCAGCAGAAGCCCTTCGCTGTTGGCAATGGTTCTGGCTCTGAGCTCATCGTAGTAGCTGATGGAGGCCATCTTGATCCTGGGATCATAATTGAGGGCAGCCTGATTGGCACGCTGCATCACCTCAAGCCTTCTCTCATCAGCGATATCTTCCAAGGGGAGCTTGACCGTGATGAATGATTCTCTTTGCGATTTTGTGACATTGACCGGTTCGACGGCCTGGCCGCCTCTGGCAACATAGGAAGCAACCTCGGCTGCACTCATCAGTTTCTCTTCAGTAATTTCATCCGTGTAGGCATATCCGGATTTATCGCCGGCAATGACCCTTACTCCCGCACCCTGGCTAATGCCAAAATTCGCGCTTTTGAACTTTGATTCTTCCATCAGGATGCTGCGGGAGATTCTGTTCTCCAGGTAGACCTCGGCAAAGTCGCCGCCTTTCTCAAGCGCTTGACCTATGGTCCGGTTGAGAATCTGCGGGTCGACGGCCAGCTTTGCGCCTCCAGGTTTTGCCTTGCAGGATAGAAGTTGAGTCATCAGGGAAGGAGCTGCCGCCAGAGCAATTCCTCCCTTGAGACTGACTTCAATAAATTTCCGGCGGGGAATCTTCCCCACAAAATATTGTTTCAATTTCATGCTTGACCTCTTCCTTGTGGATTTTGATTCATTATATTCCCAAGAAATTTCTAAAGCAAAATTTTTTTGATTTTTTTAAAGAGACCTTGGGAAATAGCCGTAGCGACCATATCAGATTTAGCCTTTGGAGTTCGCTCTTTAGAAAGTTACCCGCGGAGGCTAAGCGGCGAGAAAACCGTTTGAAGGCTGAGCGGGCATGGTTCCTCGACCGAAGGGAGAGGAGAGCGAAGCCTGAAACCGAGCGGGCTTTGACTCGCTGGGGCAAAGCCCGCGTGTTTTCGAACCGCTTAGCAGGAGCAATACGCAGCCGCCGAGAAGAGCGAACGGAAAATGGCGTTAAAAATCTGATGGGGAGCGAAGCTATTCCCCAAGGTCTTTGATGCCGAGATAACAATTCTTTATAACCTATCTAGCCAAGAATTGCAGCGAATGAGGGCTTTAATAATCTTTGTTTGTGATCTCGGAAATTTTGACATTCTCCTTATCCAGACTTATTCCCATCGCTCTGTCTAAAAGGGCCAGGGAAAGGTCTCATCATTCCTTTGAGACTCGCTGGCTTGATAAAATGAAAGACCATATTCCTGAAGTCATTCCTATCTACTCATGGACAATCCACCCGTCCAGAAGATTGATGATTCTTCGTCCATAAGCGGCGTTTCTTTCAGAATGAGTGACCTGGATAATGGTGGTTCCGTTCTGGTTCAATTCTTTCAGCCACTCCATAACCTCTTGGCCCTCTCTGGAATTCAGATTTCCTGTAGGCTCGTCGGCAAGAATGAGTTTGGGACTGGTGATGATGGCCCTGGCTACCGCAACTTTCTGCTGTTGTCCTCCTGAGAGCTGGTTGGGAAAAAGGTCCTTCTTGGCCACCATATTGAACCTGTCGAGCATGTCGCAAACCCTGCTCTTGCGCTCTGAGCCTTTCACTTTCTTATAGAGAAGCGGTGTCTCAAGATTCTCGTAAACGGTGAGATCGTCGATCAGATGGTAGCTCTGGAAGACAAAGCCGATGTAATTCTTATGAAGTTCTGAAAGATGTCTTTCGTTCAGCCTGTGCACCTTGTGTTCGAGAAAATAGTATTCTCCTGAAGAAGGCGTATCCAGCATGCCGATGATGTGGAGCAAGGTCGACTTTCCCGCTCCCGAAGGGCCCATGATGGTCAGAAACTCCCCTTCTTCGACATCGAGGTTAATATCACGCAGGGCAAAAGTTTTGATAATACCGGACGAATAATATTTGGTTATGTCTTTCATTTTAATCAAGCTCATGACCAAACTCCTTGAATAGGGATAGCATGAAAGTTGTCTTTATCTATGCCAACGATCATTTTCATATGACCCAATTTTATCCACAATGAAGACCTGGCTATTATTCATACCTCAAAGACTCCACCGGATTTGCCAGCGCGGCTTTGATAGCTTGAAAACTCACAGTCAGCAGGGCAATAAGAAAAGCCGCCAATCCTGCCAGGAGAAACATCCAGAGCTTGACATCTATCCTGTAGGCAAAGCTTTGAAGCCAGCGGCTCATAACATAATAGGCTATAGGCCAGGCGATGACATTGGCCACAAGCACCCACTTGGTGAATTCCTGGGAGAGCAAAAGTACAATTCCTTTTACCGAGGCACCAAGGACCTTGCGGATGCCGATCTCCTTTGTCCGCTGCTCGGCAATATGTGATGAAAGGCCGAAGAGGCCCAGACAGGCAATGAAAATGGCAAGGACGGAAAAGGCCATAAAGAGCTGCCCGGCCCTATGCTCGGGTCGGTAAAGACTCTTGAAATTATCCTCCATGAAAGCATACTCAAAAGGTTGCTGCGGTGCAAACTTCTTCCATTCCTCCTTAATAAAGGCCACTATTTTTCCTGGGTCGGCGAGACCCACCCTGACTGTGATATACTCGCCTTCCCCTTCTTCGAAAAGCCTCAAAGCCAGAGGCCGGATTCTCTGATGTAATGACTCAAAATGAAAATCTTTCACAACGCCGATAACAGTAAAAGTCTGGATGTTGCCTTTCACTGTAGTGATGAGATGTTTGCCCACGGGCTCCTTTAATCCGAACATCCTGGCCGCTGTCTCATTGATAACGATAGAGGAAGAGTCTGTCTTGAAATCTGTTGAAAAGAAGCGACCATCCGTTATTTCCAGATGCAGGGTGCTGGCGAAATCATGGTCGCAGCAAAGAAGATTGATCGCTTGAAATCCTTCCTCAGAAGAGCCTTCCAGTTTTAACCCAGTGATATCAAAATCTTTTCCAAGGACATAATCGGATGCTGCGGCGCCCGCCACACTCGAGCTTTTCAGAATGGCTTGCTTGAATGCCTCTTGCTCTTTTCCCAGAGCTCCTGCACCGTGGATGATGATCACGTTCTCCTTCTCAAAGCCAAGATTCTTGTTGTGAATGTATTTTAGCTGTCTAAAGACGACGAATGTGCCGATAAGAAGGACGATGGAGACAGTAAACTGGAATATGACCAAAACACCTCTCAGCCAGGAGCTGTTCGCACTCCCCTCAAAGCTCTTCCTCAAGACGGCAACAGGCTTGAAGGAGGAAAGGAAAAAAGCAGGATAGCTTCCTGCAAAAATTCCGATGGCCAAGACGCCGATAATGATTGCCGGCAAGATGAGCAAGCTTCTCAGGTTGAGCTCCAACTGTTTCCCTGAATAACTATTGAAGAGCGGCAAAAAGAGCTCGACCAGGGCTATGGTAATGACAAAGGCGATAGAACTCAAAAGAATGGATTCGGCCAGAAATTGTCTGACTAACTGGAGCCGGTTTGCCCCCAGAGCTTTCCGGACTCCAACCTCCTTGGCCCGATTGAAAGACCGGGCAGTGGCCAGGTTCATGAAGTTGACAGAGGCAATAAGAACGATAAAAAGAGCAATGATTGAGAAAATGTAAATGTATCGGGCATCGCCGTTCGCCTCCAACTCAAAATCTAGGTTTGAGTGGAGATGAATCTCAGTCAGAGGCTGCAAAAAGAAATTGAATCTATTGCCTAAGGCAAAGAAATCATCGATAGAGACGCCCATCCCTGCTTTGATTTGAGGACCTAAATGCTTGCGAATGAATGCTGGAAATTTCGCCTCGAGCTGCGATGGAGGGCAATCTTTCCGGAGAACGAGGTAAGTGTGAAAGGACGAGTTGAACCAGCTTGGACTGCGGCTCAACTCGAGGGTTGAAAGCGAGGCCAAGAAATTGAAATGAAAATGGCTGTTTGAAGGCATATTCTCTGCGAGACCGGTGATTCGAAAGTCAAGGCTGTTGTCCAGGGTAAGAGTCTTGCCTATGGGACTTTCATTGCCGAAATACTTTTGGGCGATGGCTTGAGTGATAACGATAGAATGCGGCTGCGAGAGCGCAGACTTCGAATCTCCCCAAATAAGCGGCATAGTAAACACTTCGAAAACTGTCGGGTCTGCAAAATAGAAGCGCTCTTCGTAAAAGCGCTTATCTTCACAGCTGATCAAGACCTTTTCCCTGGACTGATAGAGTCTCACCGCATTCATTACCTCTGGAAATTCCTGGACAAACGTTTCAGCCAGCGGCGGCGGAGATACAGCAATGTTAACATCCCTGTCCGCTAGCTTCCCTTTGGTTATGACTCTGTAAATTTGATGAACATTCGTATGATAGCGGTCATAGCTGAGCTCATCATTGACCCAAAGGAAGATTAAAACCGAGCAGGCCATGCCGACGGCAAGCCCGGCAATATTGATGAAAGAATAGCCTTTGTAGCGGCTGATGTTTCTCAAGGTGACTTTTAAATAATTCTTGAGCATCTCAGACCTCTATTTCTGGAGTTCCGCTCTTCCAGCGGCTGTCTCAATTAAAATCTTTGGTGTCATTTTCGGTTTAAATGTTCTGTTAATCTCCGTTTTCTAACAGGCAGGAACGTTTCCAAAGACAGCGGAAAAGAGAATAAACAGCAATATCAAAACCAAGAGAATGAGCTTTTTCATTTGAATCCTCCATTCTTACTTTTTTACTCATACCGCAGCGACTCTGCCGGATTGGACCGGGCCGCTCTTAACGAATGGAAAAGAACCGTCGCCAGCGCAATCGTGACAGCCAGAATTCCTGAGATGAGAAAAGGATAAAGGCTGATATTCACCCGATAAGCAAAATTCTGAAGCCAGCGGCTCATGGCATAATAGGCCAATGGGCAGGCAATGATATTCGCGACTGCGACAAGGCGGATAAAATCCCGGCAAAGCATGGCTACAATTTTCGGCGCGGTAGCCCCAAGGACTTTGCGGATGCCGATCTCCTTTGTGCGCTGGATAACACTGAAGGAAGCCAGGTTGAAGAGCCCCAGAGAGGCGATGAAGATGGTCAGGAAGGAAGCAACGGCGAAAATTGTTTTTGTTCGCTGGTCATTCTGGTAGAGTGTGTTCAGAAGATCATCAAGAAAAACGAATTCAAAAGGGAGATCAGGCTCAAAAGATTTCCATGCTTTTCTCATATGCTGCAGGGCGGTATTGACGTTGCCCGGCCCTATCTTGACCAGAAGATGGCGGACGAATCTTCTGGAGTTGTGGAGGACGAGCGGCTGAATTTTTTCATGGAGGGACTTGAAATGAAAGTCGCGGACAACGCCAACAATCTCGCCCCGCGGATTACTTCCATACTCGAACGGACGGCCGATGGCTTCCTCAGCGTTCCTCCATCCCAGTGCCTGCAAAGCAGTTTCATTAAGCATGTAGCTCATGGATTGTTCTGGGGAAAAATTTTTTCCCGCAACCAGCGGAATGCCCATGGTCGCCAGAAATTCGGAATCGATGCTCATTCCGCTCATGTAGACTTCAGTATCCTGAGGAGCGCCCTCCCACCAAACCGATGTATTCTCAATGCTTTTGAACAGAAAATGACCGGAGACAGAAACGCCCTTGATAAGGTTATCTCTCAAAAGCTCATTCTTGAGAGAATCCGCCTGCTGCGACATGTCTCTGCTGGGCAAGTTGATATAGCCAACCAGCTCTCGGTCAAAGCCCAGGTCTTTATGGCGGACAAAGTTTAACTGCTTGACGACGAGAAAAGTCAGGGCGATGAAAAAAATCGAAAAAGCGAACTGGGCGACGACCAAAATACTCCTCGTCCAAGAGCGTCCCCTTCCAGTATCCGAGATTCCTTTAAGGACCTTGACCGGCTGGCAGGCTGATATCAGGACGGCGGGATAGATTCCCGAAATGAGAGCGGCCAGAAGGGTGATGGCAATCATGGCCAGTGTTGTCTTGATGTCAGCGAAATAGCGGATGACCATGCTCCGGTTGACGATACCGTTGAAAAGGGGGAGGAAAAGCTCGGCCAGGACAATAGCTAAAGGCAAGGCCAATAAGGCGAGGATAACTGATTCACCAAGGAACTGGCCGATGATCTGGCCGCGCTGAGCGCCGATGACCTTCCTCATGCCGACTTCGCGTGTGCGCAAGGAAGAGCGGGCCGCGGAGAGATTCATGAAATTGATACAAGCGACAATCAGGACCAGAAAGCCGATGGTCGAGTAAAAATAAAGGTATTTGACATCGCTTGTGGGTTCTAGCTCGCCAAGGAGATTGGAATAGAGGCGGATGCGGGTCAGAGGCTGGAGGAACATACTTTGTTGCCTATCATTTCCATCCATGTATTTTTTTACAAAAGCAGGAAACTTTTTTTCCAGCTCGTCCGCAGATGCATCAGGCCGGAGCAGGATATAAGTGACAAAATTGAAGGAGCCCCAGTTTTCCAGGTAATTGAAGTCATAAAGCGTATTCAAAAAATTAAAAGGAATGACAAAGTCGAAATGAAAATGAGAGTTGGGCGGGACGTTCTTCACGACTCCAGTGACTTTAAAATGGAATACGGAAGATTGGCGGGATGCAGAGATAAAAGCATCGCGACGCTGGACGGAGATAACTTTTCCGAAAGGATCCTCGCTCCCGAAATACTTCTGCGCCATCTCTTCAGTCAGGACAAGGGAAAAGGGCTCTTCCAGTGCTCTTTCAGGATTCCCTTTGAGAAAGGGAAAGGAGAATATGGAAAAGAGCGAAGAGTCAGCCAGAATGAACTTTTCCTCTTTGATCCAGTCATTCTCCTTGCGGACAAAGATCTGGGTGTTTCTTTTAATGGGATTATCGATGCGGACCGCATCCACAATCTCTGGGAATTCTTTGAGAAGGGCTGGAGCTATAGGAGCGCAACTTCTTGTATGTCTGAACAGCCGCCCCGGAGCTATGAATCCATGGTCCATGGCCACACGATAGATTTGCCGGGCCTTGGCGTGAAAGCGATCATAGCTGAGCTCGAAGCGGACAAAAAGGAAGATCAGGAAGCAGCTCGCCAGACCCACAGCCAGGCCAGCGATGGTGATTAGAGAATATGATTTGGTGCGGGAGATATTCCTCAGGGCAACCTTGAAATAGTTCTTGAGCATAGCTCTTGCCTTCTTATCTATGCCTGACTTTTCCTCAGAGCCACCTTTATTGAAGCCCTATCATTCATACCTCAATGCCTCCACAGGGTTGGCTATGGCGGCTTTGACAGCCTGGTAACTCACAGCTGTCAAAGCTATGACAAAGGCAATCAGAGCCGAAAGAAAAAATATTCCAATTCCAAAGCTCGTCCGGTAGGCAAAATTTTGAAGCCAGCGGCTCATGACCCAATAAGCCCCAGGCCAGGCTATGATATTAGCCACAAGCACCCACCGGGTGAATTCTTTCGACAGCAGGGCCACGATGCCGGCAACAGAGGCTCCGAGGACTTTGCGGATGCCAATCTCCTTTGTCCGCTGCTCGGCTGTGAATGAAGCCAGGCCAGACAATCCCAGGCAGGAGACAAAGACGGCCAAGACCGTGAAACAGCCGACCAGCTTTCCGGTTCTTTCCTCGCTGCGGTAGAGACTGTCGAAATCGCTGTCCAGGAAAAAGTATTCAAAAGGCCGATGGGGTGCTAACTCTCTCCATTTTTCTTTGAGAAAATCCAGGGCGGCAGGAACGTTATCAGGGGCAATCCTCACCAAAACATATTCAAAAAAGCCAGGTGAAATGTAGAGGACAAGAGGCTCAATCCTCTGGTACAAGGGCTGATAATGAAAATCCTTCACAACGCCAATGACATAGCCGTCTTTATTTTCAGTCTTGATATTTTTGCCCAAGGGCGATTCCCAGCCCAGCTTCTTGACCGCCGACTCGTTGAGAATTATGGCTTCTTTTTCGTCGGTCTCGAAATCCACCGAAAAATCCCGGCCCTCAACAACATCCATGCCCAGTGTTTTTACGAAATTATGGTCAACCATAAGAATCCACATCGTAAGCTCTTTTTTTAGATCCTGAATTCCTTCAGCTCTGAGGTACCAGTAATGAACGATCCTTCCAGGTATCCCGGAGGAGGCGCTGACATTCAGCACGCGAGAGCTTTTCATAAATTCATTCCGGATTGCCTCGTATTTCGCTCTCATCTCCTTTTCTCTGAGAGGAAGGACAACCACATGCTCCTTATCGAAGCCTAAATTCTTGGTCCGGATATAATTCACCTGATTCCTGATGACTCCCACAGAGATAATCAAAGCTATGGAAATGGCGAACTGAAAAACGATCAGTCCTTGGCGCAAATTCGCATTTTTTGAGCCGCTGCTTAATGTCCCTTTCAGGATTTTTATCGGCTGAAAGCCTGAGAGGAAAAGCGCCGGATAAATGCCGGAAACAAAGCCGACAAAGAGCGTAATTCCGATCAAAGCCAAAATAATCAGCCAGTTATCGCCATAGTTGAAATCCAACTTTTTGCCCATAAGGGCACCAAAAGGAGTCAAGAGAAGCTCCATCATGACCACTGCCAGGGGCAGGGCGATGAGCGAAAAAAGGACGGATTCGCCCAGGAACTGTTTCACGAGCTGCGAGCGGCGGGCGCCCACAACTTTTCTCAATCCGACTTCTCTTGCTCGATAAGCAGACCTGGCCGTAGCCAGATTCATGAAATTGATGCAGGCAATGATCAGGATAAAGATGGCAATCGCGGAGAAAACATAAACATAGACAATATCGCTGTTGGCCTCGATTTCGCTTTCCAGATGAGAATGAAGGTGGATGGAGGTTAAAGGCTGAAGATGGGGCTTTAAAGCCAGTTGAGCCATTTTCCCTGCATGTTTCAGAAGCATCTCAGGAAATTTTGTCTCCAATTCTCCGGGATCTGTTCCTTTCTCAAGCAGAAGATAGGTGTAGTACATGTGGTTAAACCAGTTCTGCAGCCAATTTTTGAACTGGTTCTCAAAAGTGATGAACGAAGCGAGAAAATCGAACCTGAAGTGAGAATTTTTACGAATATTTCTCAGCACTCCAGTGATTTTGAAATCCGATTGGCCATATCTGTCCTGAACTGTGAGAATCTTTCCCAGAGGATCATCAGCCCCAAAATATTTTTTGGCGATGTCTTCGGTGATGACGACGGCATTCGGGTCCTTGAGTGCGGTCTTGGGATCGCCCTGAACGAGCGGAAATGAAAAAACTTCAAAGACAGAATCGTCCACAAAAAACCAATCTCGTTCATAATAGTTTTCGTTGCCGCAGCGGATTAAAATCTTGTTGCCCGAAGAGCTGGCGCGGACAAACCTCACGGCTTTGATAACTTCCTTGAATTCAGTCTCCATCGCCGGCCCAAACGGAGCAGGAGTGATGGCCATGTGACTCTTTTTCCCAAAAATGTTGAGCTCTTCAACGACCCTGTAAATACGGCCTGCGTTCTTATGATACCGGTCATAGCTCAGCTCATTCCGTACATAGGCAAGGATCAGGAGGCAGCCGGCCATGCCTACGGCCAGCCCGGCAATGTTGATAAAGGAGTAAGCCTTATACCTTCGCAAGATTCTCAGAGCGATTTTCAAATAGCTTTTAAGCATGGTCTTCTCCTCTCAAATGCCCAGCGCACCTCAACTGTTGCATCGCGCTTTTTCCCAAAGCCCCCTCATTTTCTGTTTTACTCTTAAATCCTGTAACAAATTCACAACGTGTTAGCCAAAAAACGCCCCCGGCAAACGTCTCTTTCTTATAGAATTTTATTTCCCTGGATGAGCCCATGGTGTCGCTGATAGAATTTAGCTTCTGTTTCTACAACTTGAATTCTTTCTGGATATTCTCCGAAACGATATGACCGTCAAAAAGATGAATGGCCCGATGGCTGTACTCGGCATAGCTTGGTGAGTGGGTGACCATGACGATGGTGGTGCCCGATTCATGGAGTTCGCCCAGCAATCGCATCACTTCCTCACCATGGGTTGAATCCAAGTTACCCGTTGGCTCGTCCGCCAGAATGAGCTTGGGCCGGGCGATAACAGCTCTGGCCACGGCCACGCGCTGCTGCTGACCGCCTGAGAGCTGCTGGGGAAAGTGGTTTTTTCGCGGAACAAGCTGCATCTGTTCCAGGACTTCGTTGACTCTCTTCTTGCGCTCGGAGGAAGAGTAGCCGAGATAGAGAAGCGGAAGTTCGACATTTTCATAGACCGTCAACTCATCGATGAGGTTAAAACTCTGAAAGACAAAGCCGATGTTTTCCTTGCGCAACCGAGCTCTCTGCCTTTCAGAATACTTGGAGACTTCTTCGCCGATGAAAAAATATTTTCCGGCCGTGGGCTTATCGAGCATGCCGAAAATGTTCAACAAAGTGGACTTCCCGCAGCCCGAAGGTCCCATGACAGCAACATACTCTCCTTCTCTGATCTCAAGGTTAATGTTGTCTAAGGCCGTTGTTTCTACTTCCTCTGTTCTGTAGATTTTTTTCAGGTTCGTGCTTTTGATCATTATGCCTCCTTTTTATTTCCAAATAATCATTCTTAATCCTGCAATATATTGATCATGGTGCAGAAAAAGGGACAGTCCCCTTTTTCTGTGAGCAAAGCCTGCGTGTTTTCGAGACACCTTGCCAGATCAATTTTCTGCTTTCGACCATAGGAAATTATGCTCACTTCAAAATTAATCTCTCCATATTGCCGAAGTTCTCGTAGGAAGAGGTGATAACCTTTTCTCCGGGCGTCAAACCTTCCAAGACCTCAAAAACATCGGGATTATACCTTCCGACTTTAATTTTTCTCTTCGTGGCAAAATTGCCCGACTCATGGACAACATAAACCCAGTTTCCGCCTGTCGTCTGGAAAAAGCCGCCTCTGGGCAAGAGGATGGCCTCAGAAATATCCCCCAACTCCAACCGGATATGAAAAGTTTGCCCTCGTCTTATGCCGGCAGGCTCTTTGTCCACAAAATTCAAATCCACTTCAAACCTTCCTTCTCTCACCTCAGGATAAATTTTACTGACGATCAGCTTGCCGGTTTTTCCGGCTAAATCGAACTCCCCCATCTTTCCCGCCTCGACTCGGGTGATATAATGTTCGTCAATGGCAGCCCTGACTTTAAAGCCTTCTAAAACATCAATCTGTCCCAGGCGTTGTCCTGGAGCCTTTGACTCGCCAATCTCAGCATTCAAGGATGTCAGGTGGCCGCTGACCGGTGCCCGGATTGTCAGGTTTTCAAGCTTTTCCTTGGCCACTCGAAGATTATCTTCCATACGCTTCAGCGACGATTCCAAAGCATCGATCTGCGCCTGACGGAATTTTAACTCATTCTGCTGGCTCTCGACTGTCAGGTCTCTCCGTCTTTGCAGGTATTCGTACTGGTCTTTGGCCAGCTCATACTCATGTTTTGAGATCAGATCATCCTTTATTAGCTCCTCGTAGCGCTCGAAAACGCGCTTCTGCTGGAGCAATTGGTTTTCGACTTGAGCCAGCTCCTGGTTCAGCTGAAGCCGGTACTGTTCCATGGAAAGACGCGTATTCCTCAAATTGTTGCTTTGCTGGAAAAGCTCAGCCTCTCTCCACATTATGGTCAGAAGAAGGTCGGTGTTGACCAGCCTCAGAATGGGATCTCCTTTCTTGACAATGGCCCCGGCTTCCACATAAATTTTGTCAACCCTTCCTCCCTCCGCGGGATCAATGTAGACCGTGTTGATGGGCAGGACATTTCCGATAACAGGAATAAATTCTTGAAAGGGTCGGTTGGCTACCGTGGAAATGGTTATTCGCTCTTTCTGAACGTTTAAGGTGGATTTGCTGAATTTAAAAAGAAATAGATAAACGACCACGACGACGAACAAGACTATCGCTACCAGTGCGGCTATTTTTTTTGGGGGCCACTTCTTCTTTTCGATTTTACGATCCATTCCCATCGTTATCCTCCACAATTAGTTTCAAAGAGAAAGCTTTTTTCACGTCTTAATCCCTACCGATGTCTGAGCGACTCATTTCTAAACTCATTTTCGCCCATTCCATCTCAACTCTCAGGCTTCAAGCTCTTTAAATTGCAATAAACGTGCCATCATTACATATACGGAAGTAAAGGCAAAATGGATCAAGAAATTCAGGAATCCAGTGTTCGCTATCATGACATACGATGTTCGAAAACGGACAGTTTAATCCTAATTTAAAATAGTGGCTCTCTTCCATTTTGTGTGGCTCGCCTGAAGGCTTCTCGACGATGGCCTCGCTCCCCTTCAGGTTTTTTCACGCCGTTCCCTCCCAGCCCTTCTCGGCGGCTGCGCATCGCTCCGGCTAAGCGGTTCAAAAACACGCGGGCTTTGCCGAAGCCGTGCAAATCCCGCTCGGTTTCAGGCTTCGCTCACAGAAAAAGGGGACTGTCCCTTTTTATTAGAGGGACAGTCCCCTTTTTCTCGCTCAGCTTTCAAACGGTTTTCTCACCGCTTGGCCTCCGCGGAGAATGCCTTCAAGAGGCAGCTCGGGAAGGCTAAATCCTCCGATGTCGTTCGGTTCCTTTCAAGTCTTTCCGAGCCCAGAGCGAGCTTTTTATCCACGTAGAATAGAAGAGAATCAAAATTGGTTAGCTTCTAAAAAAAGAAACAAATGAAAATTGAGGAAAAGGCACGGATTTTGCATAAAAGAATTGTCTCGAACCTAAAAAGATTTTCGCCGGCGATTTTGGTATAATGGCTGCCAGGCGGCAGGTTAAGCGCAAGGTTGTTATCTGAAACACCGAATAAGGAAGCTTATCATGGAGAAGAAACTTGGCAAAATCTTAATCATTGATGATGACGAGGATATCCTCCGCGCGGCCCGCTTGTTTCTCAAACAACACTTTGCTTTGATCCATACCGAGAAAAATCCGGCCAAGATTCCATCTCTGCTCAAGAATGAAACATACGATGTCATCCTCTTAGACATGAACTTTGCCAAAGGAGCAACATCCGGCCAGGAAGGCTTTCGCTGGCTCAACAGGACCTTTGAGATCGACCCCTCCATGGTCGTTGTCCTGATCACGGCCTACGGCGACGTGGAAATGGCTGTTCGTGCCATTAAAGAAGGAGCGATGGATTTTGTCCTCAAGCCCTGGCAAAACGAGAAGCTCCTGGCCACTGTGACTGCAGCCATCAACCTGCGGCAGTCACGGATGGAAACAGATACCCTCCGTTTGCGACAAAAGCAATTGATCGCAGACCTCGACCAGCCCTTCCACAATTTTATCGGCAGTAGCCAAGCCATGCAGAATGTGTTTGCCACCATTCAAAAAGTGGCCAAAACTGACGCCAACGTTTTGATTCTGGGGGAGAACGGGTCCGGCAAAGAATTGGTGGCCCGTGAGCTGCACCGCCAGTCCCATAGAGCCAACGACGTCTTTATCAGTGTCGACATGGGGGCATTGAGCGAGACACTCTTCGAAAGCGAGCTCTTCGGCCACGTCAAGGGCGCCTTCACAGACGCCAAAGAAGACCGCGCCGGCCGCTTTGAGATTGCCTCCGGCGGGACTCTCTTCCTTGATGAAATCGGAAACCTCTCTCTACCGCTTCAGGCCAAACTGCTGACAGTTATGGAAAGCCGGAAAGTGACCCGACTCGGCTCCAACAAACCTGTGGATGTCGATGTTCGGCTTGTCTGCGCCGCCAACATGCCCATTTATGATATGGTCGCCCAGAACCGTTTCCGCCAAGACCTTCTTTACCGCATCAACACTGTCGAGATAGCTATGCCCCCTCTTCGGGAAAGACCGAATGATATATCCTCGCTGGTCGATCACTTTCTAAAAATTTATTGCAAAAAATACCATAAGCCTTTAAAAAGAGTGAGCGCGTCCGCTTTAAAAAAATTGGAAAAATACACCTGGCCGGGCAACGTGAGAGAGCTCCAGCACGCTATCGAGCGCGCAATCATCATGAGCGAATCCGGTATGCTGCAGCCTCAGGATTTCTTCCTCACCACTGCAGAGTCGAAAGAGGAAGGCCTTGTCTTTGATGACTACAACCTGGAAGAGATTGAAAAATTGGTGATCCGCAAGGCCATCAGCAAGCATAAGGGTAACATCAGCCACGCTGCCAGGGAGCTTGGGTTGTCGAGGACGGCTCTTTATCGCAGAATGGAAAAATATGGTTTATAAGTCTTTCCGATTCAACTCCATCATCCGCATCATTCTCCTGGCCATGACAACCGGTCTCTTTTTCTATCTGCTTTTTCGAACACATCTCTACTCTGCCACCTTTATTGCCGGAATAATCATTCTCTATGAAATCTATGCACTTATCCACTATGTAGAAAAAACCAACCGGGATTTAGCCCGATTCTTCCAGTCAATCAAGTACGAGGACTTTTCCCAGACTTTTAAAGAGGGTGATGCCGGCTCATCGTTCGCTGCTTTAAAGTCTGCCTTTGCTGAGGTTGTGAGCGCTTTCCGCAAGGCAAGAGCCGAGAAAGAAGAGCATTATCGCTATCTGCAAACCGTGGTTCAGCATGTGGGCATCGGGCTTATCGCTTTTAAACCCGACGGCGAAGTGGAGCTGATCAACACTGCAGCCAGACGGCTGCTTAAAGTTCCACGCTTAAAAAATATAAAAGCCCTTGAAAGTCTCAGCAAAAGTCTGGTGAGCACCTTACTTCAGTTAGGGCCCAGAGAAAACGCTTTGGTCAAAGTGGAGATGGATAATGAATTGCTGCATCTGGCACTCTATGCCACGGAATTTAAACTCAGAGGAGAAACATTTACCCTTGTTTCTCTCCAGAATATTCACAGCGAACTCGAAGAAAAGGAAATGGAGGCATGGCAGAAAATCATTAGGGTCCTGACCCATGAAATCATGAACTCGATCACACCCATAGCCTCCCTGACCTCGACCATCAACGAATTGATCAAAGAATCCTGCGCAAAAGATGTCCCCAGAAAGAGGTCTGAAGGCGAAACACTCAGCGATATTCAAGAGGCTGTCCAGACCATTCAGAGGCGGAGCCAGGGTCTGCTTCATTTTGTCGATGCCTACAGAAACCTGACCAAAATACCAAAGCCCAATTTTCAAATCTTTTCTGTACAAGATCTCTTTAAAAGAGTTGAACAACTCATGAAAGCTAATATCGAAGGTGCGGGCGCCAGCTTTGCGACTCATATTGAACCTCAATCTCTGGAATTAACCGCAGACCCTGAGCTTGTCGAACAGGTGCTGATCAACCTTCTCCTGAACGCCCTTCAGGCTGTCAACGGCCAAAAAAATGCAAAGGTCGAGCTGGATGCCCGCCTGGATGATAGAGGAAGAATCATCATTCAGGTTTCCGACAACGGACCAGGCATCCAAGAAGAAAATCTGGAAAAAGTATTTGTTCCCTTTTTCTCAACCAAAGAGGGCGGGACTGGAATCGGGCTGAGTCTATCCCGACAGATTATGCGTTTGCATCGCGGTGGGATTGGCGTGCACTCTGAGCCCGATATCCAAACGGTCTTTACTTTGGTTTTTTAAAGGAGTGTTCTTCAGACTTGTCCCCAACTTTCGGAAAAAAGAAGCATCGAACAAACCAAAATCTCAGGAAAATCAGCCGGTTATTGCTTTTCCTTTGTCCAGATGATTTGCTGTTGATTTTTGAATCGAATGATGCCTCCCTCCTCCGGAAAATAATAGATTGGCAGCTTGTATTCCAATTGCGCCTGGTCCACATAGGAGATTGTAAAAAAAACGCGGGAAATCGTGCTGGATTTCTCTTTTTTTATGTTTTTAATCGTGCCCCTGTCAGAATCTCCTTCTGCTGTTCCAAAGACGATTGTGTCTTTCATTAGCTCTAAAAAGCATCCTTCATATTTGGGATCTTCGGTCGTCCATTTTCCGACCAACCCCTCGGGCACAGTGGTGTTCTCTTTGCAGATAAACCCTGACAACACAATAAGAGCGGCTAATATTGGCAAAAGTATTTTTGGTTTCATTTTTGTTCCTCCTCCATTCCGTTATTTCGGCCTTTCTGATGCATCATTTCCTGGGGAATCATAAATAAAATCTATTTACGCAAACGCAATAAATATTGTCTTAGCGGGCGACTGAAGGGAGCGTGGCAATCTCGTTAGATGGATTCTGCTATGAAATCGCCACGTCGCTTCGCTTCTCGCGATGACAACTTTATTATTGCGTTTGTATTGAATGCTTTCTTGCTCCTTGATCACTTTTAAAAAGGCTTTGACGACCTTTGGGTCAAACTCACTGCCCGACCTTTTCTTGATGTTCTCAGCAGCTTGCTCGCGGTCCAGTGCCTTCCGGTAGGGCCGGTCTGAAGTCAAGGCCTCATAATAATCAGCCACGGCTTTCCGAATCTGGGTAACGCTCAAGAGCAAAACGATTCACAAAGTCATAAAGCAGAGGAATGTTTTCTCGATTTTCATCTTTTTATATTATCAGCATAATTGCCGTCTATTATTAATACGCGGATGCAAGACCGATGTAGCTTCCGTTGTTGGCACGGACGATGTCATCACGGCAATCCTTGGCTGTCAAAGACGGATGACTTTTTTTGTCTTCGCCTTTGCTGTAAAGGTCAAAATCTGAATTCAGCGGGACCAGAAAACGGTCCTTGCGCCACTGGCTCTTAACTTGCTTTTTTTCCTTTCCCTCAATCTTCAAGTACTCATACGGAGACCCCCAGGGATCCGTAACAATGTCCCTTCCTATTTCGGCCAGGCTCTCAGGCGGCTCTTCATAGTCCAACTGATAAGCATGGATATCCTGTGAGATCGTGTGGATATCCGCAATGGCCTTGGTGATTCTCGCCTTGTTGACTTGATTGGTGTAGAGCGGAATTCCCAGAGCAAAAAGCGTTCCGATTGCGGCCACAACGATGGCAAGCTCGAAAAGAGTCATCGCTTTGGGATGCTTGTTCCGCATCCTGAGGTCCAACTGGACAAATGCGGAGACCGCCTGAAGCACAGGGGACCTTGTTTGAATGTTTTGAAGCAGCAGGATGCGCATCGGTTTCCAAAGACTCCGATAACACCCAACCGTTTTGACATCGCTCCCCTGAGGCTGGCCCTGTGATTCAAAGCCAAGAGCGACTTTGCCGAAAAAACCATGGCCTTTATCATCCGCATTCACGCTCTCTCTCCTTCAGCTTTCTGTTCTGTTTCCTTGGGACTCAGCCGAAAGTATTTTGACTTTTCCATCAAATCTTCCAGACTCCGGCGGTATGTCTCCAGAGTTAGGCTGAGCATCTCTTTATCTTTGATCTCGGACATGGACTTTTCCAAAGAGCTCAGAGATTGAAGTGCTTCCTGGCCTACTGTCTGAATGCTTTTCCATTTTTCCGCCATCACATCCAGCATCTCATTGAACATGTCCGCCTCGCGAAGCAGGAAATCCCTTTTCCTCAGCCGCAAGCGTACTCCCAGGTCTCCTTTTTCGATAGCATTAAAAGCTAAACGAAACCGGTAGAGAGGTCCGACGACCCGCAGAAAAGCTCGGAAGGAGTGAAGGCTGAAAATGCAGATCAGGGCGATAAGGCCCGGCCAGAGTCTTGTGTGGAGGGTGAGAATTCTCTCCGCAGCAACCGCACGGATTTCAATACCCAGATTTTCATCACCCACAGCAATCGCGTCGGGAAGAAACAAAAAAATGGCCATGAAGATGACGGTGATGCCACCATAAATGAGAATCATGGACATAAATTTATACTGAAGCGAGCGGTCAATGACGGGAAATCTTCGACGCCTGTTTTTTAGTTGCATAGATCCTCCTTCATGATAAGATTCTCGATGAAAAATTCTCCCCCTTTTCCCTTTTTTCCCAAGTTTCTGTGATGAAAAGCTCTCGCCATAAATTCAAGCCAAAATCCTTATAGCACAGGGGAAATCTGAAGTCAAAGCTATCAACAGCTAACAATGGCAGAGGAGAAATCACAACGAAGGCAAGAATAAGATATCCCCGTTCTTTCCAGAATTACTTAAGCAAAAAAAATATTTTGCTTCTTTTATTTATTTTTGATATAAAAAGACTCTTTCATGAAAAGCGAACTCACATTCATATTCATCGCATCAGCGATAATTCTTTAGAAGATAAAGAGATCACAATGTTCTTCAAAAAAATCGCCAGCTCAATGTCGATCGTATGGAAAAATCAGGATAAAAAGGAGGCATGATGGAAGAGATTGTGGCTTTTTGCGGCCTGCTCTGTCATGAATGCGGAGCTTTCCTGGCGACAAAGGACAACGACGACAAAAAGAGGGCTCTGGTCGCCGAGCTCTGGTCAAAAGAATACAACGTCAAACTCAAGCCGGAAGATATTCACTGCACCGGCTGCATCTCAGAAGGGGAGAACATTTTCAGTCACTGTAAGGTCTGTGAAATCAGAAAATGCGGGAAGGACAAGAGCCTCGTCAACTGCGCTCACTGCAACGATTATGCCTGTGAAAAGCTCGATAAGTTCCTCCTGATGGTTCCCGAGTGCAGAAAACGATTGGATACTCTAAGAAGCACCTTGATCTAAGGTCTCTCCTTAAAAGATTTCTTTTTCGATCCTCCCAAGCTCATGGAAGAGGCTCTTTCCCGTTTTGTAAGTGTTATATTTCAATCGAACAGAGACGGGAGTACCCCCTTCAGTGAAGATTGAAAATTTGAATCCATTTATTTAAATCCGGAGAAGAATGTCTGAGCCAGGAATCCGGCGATCGGAGGGAAGAAAAAAACACAGAGAAAGCGGACAACTGTAAATTTCCAGCCTAAAATTCCGATTTCCATCGGCATCCGGGCGACGGCCCAGAGCGACCAGGCAGTCAGAAAAGCCACCATCGTCCCCACTCCGGCGCCTGCTCGCAAGAGCCCGGCAACGAGCGGTAAACTGACATAAGGCCCGCCTGGTGTTAAGCCTCCAGCGAGAGTTCCGATAAATATCCCCCGCATTCCGGATTCCTCTCCGATCCATCTTGAGAGAAGCTCGCGAGGCAAAAGGACCTGAACCATACCAGCCACAATAAAAGCCAAGATCAGGAGGGGCAGTATCTCGATAGTCATTCTATAAGCTGCCTTCAATCCGGCCACGTGCTGGCCCTGGCCTTTGGAATATCCGAAGATAAGAAGAATAACGACAAAAATACCCATAATGAGTGTTGGAACCAGCATCTTGGAAACCCTCCTCTTTTTTTTCATTTTATGTCATATCCAAAAATCTAAGTCACGTCGTGTAAAATTTTTCTCTTTCTCTACCCTTTATCTATAATTCGAAAAAAAATCAAGGTGAATCATGCGCTTCTCCAATTCATGGAGGAACGATGACTCCCCGAGCGAAGATTGAAATGGTGTTGATCGATTCTTCATAAAAAAACTTTGCCAACCTAGCTTCATTGATTCTAAAATTTTTGGTGAGAAATCAAAGATAATGCTATTCTTGAATTCAGGCCCTTGACTCACGCAAGGATGTCGAGCTTAAATTCTATCCTGAACTCAACCATCTCTTTATCGAGGGAAAAGGAACGATCACTCTTGCCGAGTATCTAACAGGCGGTCATATCGTAAAATATGTGATCGATGATATCGCAGAGTGGATGAAGAAAGAGTTGTGAAAGCCAGACGGTTAAGGGAAATTAAACTCTGTTGTTATCGACCAGACCATCCTTCAATTTAATGATTCTCTGAGCTCGCGCGGAAATATTGGGATTATGGGTGATGACGACAAGGGTATGGCCCTGTTTCCACA
The DNA here is from genome assembly GCA_964550165.1 of uncultured Eubacteriales bacterium. Lineage (GTDB taxonomy): Bacteria > Acidobacteriota > Aminicenantia > Aminicenantales > Aminicenantaceae > CAZJYC01. Next base: position 30,978 of record CAZJYC010000006.1, on the reverse strand, counting down.
GAGATTCGAAAACAGCCAGGATTTCATCCCCGGCTTTTGTGTCCAGATTTCCTGTCGGCTCGTCGGCCAGAATCAGGCTGGGATTGTTGGCCAGGGACCTGGCGATGGCGACCCGCTGCATCTCCCCTCCTGAAAGCTCGCTGGGTTTATGGGTAGCCCTGTTGGCGAGGCCCACGCTATCCAGCAATTCCATGACGCGGGCTCTCCGGATTTTAGCCCTGACTCCTTTGAATATCATGGGGATTTCCACATTCTCAAAAGCAGTCGCATAAGGAAGAAGGTTGAAGTTCTGAAAGACAAAGCCTATTTTCTCGTTTCTGATCTCGGCGAGCTGATTATGGTTGAATCTCGCCACACTCTCGCCTTCAAAACAATACTCTCCGGTGGTAGGAACATCCAGACAGCCCATGATATTCATCAGGGTGGATTTGCCTGATCCTGAAGGGCCGATCAGACCCACAAACTCATTTTGCTCGACGTCCAGGCTGATATCCCTTAAGGCTTCGACTTTTGCCGAACCTGTCCCGTAGATTTTCTTGATATCTTTCATTTTAATCATTGCCGGTCTCCTTTATTCATACCTGAGAGCTTCGACTGGATTGGCTGAGGCGGCTTTGCGTGCGGGAAAGATGCCGGCCAAAAAACCGATGATCCCCAGGATGAGGGCTGTCAAGAGCATGGTTTCGAAAGAAATAACAGGGTGGGCAAGAATATCCGCAACATCGCCCTCCAGAGGAAGAGCCTGAACGAGCTCAACTATGGCAAATGAAAGCAACACGCCGGCTGCTCCGCCGATGAAGGCGATCATCAGGGCTTCTGAGACAAACTGGAGAAGCACATGCCTTTTTTTGGCTCCGAGAGCCATCTTGATGCCAATCTCTTTTGTCCTTTTCTTGGCAGAAACATACATGATGTTGGCCACGCCCACTCCAGCCACGATCAAGGTTAGGCCGCCGATGATGCCCATGAAGATCTCGATTCCCACGAAAACCTTCTTCATAATCTGTTCCATTTCCAGGGTGTCCCAGATATTGAGTGCCTGCTTATCAGTCGGGTCAAACTTGTATTTCTGGGCTAAAACTCGATAAACCTCATTTTTCACCGCTTCGGCCTGGGATAAGTCTTTGGGCTTATAAATCAGGCGATGAAGATAGGTCACTCCAAAGATCGCCTGGTAAGTCGAAAAGGGAATGGCGCCTTTGTCCACATCAGGGCCGTTATACATGCTATTCTGCATCTTATCCATCATGATCCCGATGACCAGAAAAGGAATGCTGTTGATGGTAATTGTCTTTCCGACAGCTTCCTCATCCCCAAAAAGTCTTTTCTTCAGTTCCGTGCCTAAGAAAATGACTCTTTTTTTATTTTTAAGATCGATCGGGTTGATGAAACGGCTGTTTCTCTGAGGGTAATAACCCCTGAGGTCTTCAAACGAAGGGAAGACGCCGATCACCCTCTCTGTCAGGCTCTTGCGCTCGTAAGTCATGTTATTCCTGGAGCGGTCATTCTCGGGGCTGATGAGTTCGATTCCTGGAATGCGCCTCTGGAGGAGTTCCACGTCATCCACGTGGAGCATGATCATCCGGCCCTTTCCAAGGCCTCTGTACGGCTTGGATGTCTGGCCGCTATAAACGATACAAATTCCCTCTCCCAGCCCATGGGTGGCTTTGACCATCTGGCGTTCCAGTCCTTCGCCAAAAGACAAAAGGACAACGATGGAGAAAGTCCCCCAGGCCAGGGCAAAAATGGTCAGAGTGATTCGCTTTTTTTGCCTTTTTAGCTCCCGGTAAAAAAGCCTGAAAAGATAAAGAACTTTCATGGCATTCCTCTACGACCTGAGGGCCTCGACTGGGTTCAAATTCGCGGCCCTGCGGGCAGGACCAAAGCCAGAGATAAAGCCGATCATTCCTAAAAGGGCAACAGTGATGAAAGCTACTTCTAACGAGAGGGCCGGCCTCCCGATATATTCTTCAACATTGCTTTTTGGAAAGATGGCTATTATTCCGTAGGAAATCGCTAGTCCGATTGCTCCGCCAATCAAGGTGATCAACAGAGTTTCAAACAAAAATTGCATGAGGACAAAGCCCTTTTTGGCTCCTATGGCCATTTTAAGCCCGATCTCCCTTGTCCTCTCTTCGACGACAACATTCATGATGTTCGAAACGCCGATGGCGCCCACAATCAGGGTGAAGGCTCCGACAATCCCCAGGAAAACATTGAAACCGACCATGATGGCGCTGGTGATTTTCTCGCCCTCGATCGTGTCCCAGATCCCCAGAGCTTCCTTGTCCTCAGGATGAAACTTGTATCTCTTGGCAAGGACTTGAAGGATTCTCTTCTTGATGAACTCATTCTGGTAGGGATCATGAGCCTGGATGACCATATTGGTAATGTATCTATGGCCGAAAAAAGAAGAGAAAGTCGTGCCCGGGATAAAAGCGATGAGTTCATCCGGATTTCCGTACGTGGAGTTCTGTATTTTTTTGATTAGGACACCGATAACCTGAAACGGAACGCCGTTGACAAAAACATATTTCCCTATGGCCGGCTGCTCCTTGAAGAGCTCTTCCTTGAGTTTTGACCCGATAAAAACAACCCGTCTTCTTAGCTCGATATCAACCGGATTGAGGAACCGTCCTCCTCTTTCCGGGATGATATTCCTCATCTGCTCGTATCCCGGGTAGATGCCCTGGACTTGAGTGGAGTAGGTATTCCTTCCGTACTTAAATTCGACTCCATAACGGGAATATTCGGGACTGATGAGCTTAATTTGACGGACCTCGCGCTGGATGAGAAAGGCATCGTCTTCCCTGAAGTGCAGCGCTCTTCCTCTGCTCAATCCTTCATAGGCAACGCTAGTTCTTCCAGGCCAGAGGATGATGATTCCCTCTCCCAACCCGTGCAAGTTCTCGCTCATCTGCCTCCCCACGCCAACTCCAAAAGCCAAAAGCAAAACTACGGATATGGTGCCCCAAATAATTCCGAAAATCGTCAAAAACGTTCTCAATTTCTGGGACCGCATGTCGCGGACAAACTGGGATAAGAACATCAATGATTTCATCGAAAAATTGTTCTTCCTGTCTTCACTTGTAACTTCTCAATCCATCATCAAGAATCATTAACTATCTTCCATTTTTTGTGGCTTATCTGAGAACCTCTCAGAGATGGTCGGAGCGACCATTGAAGGTTTAGCCTCCCCGAGCTGCATCTTAAAGGTATTCCAAGCGGAAGCTAAGCGGTTAGAAAACCGTTTGAAAAAGCGGACTGTCCCCTTTTTCCTTTTTCGTAGCCGCCGAGAAAGGCTGCGAGGGAACGGCGTTAAAAACCTGAAGGGGAGCGAGGCCATCTCTGAGAGGCATTTTGTTATTCATATCTCCTTCACCCACACAAAATAGAAGAGAATCGAATCATTTAATTTCTTTCGGGGGCCTTTCCACCACTTCCTCTCCTTCTTTCAAGCCTTCCAGGATTTCAACATTGATCCCGTCGCTCAACCCCAATTTCACTTCTTTTTTGACGATTTCCGCTTTTTCGTTCTTGATCTCGACAAAAGTCTTTCCTTCGTTAAATTCCACCAGCCTCTCCGGGATGAAAAGAGTATTTTCTGCTTTGTTGATGCCCAGGTCTGCGTTGGTCGAGTAGCCTGCCCTGATGACTTTCATTCCTCTTTGTGTGATCTCGATCTCCACATCAAAAAGGGTTGCATTCTCCTGCATCTTGGCTTTGGGCGAAATCCTGATCAGCTTTCCGTAGATCTTCTCATCAGGGATAGCTCCGATCTTAAGTTCAGCTGTCATCCCCTCTACGAGCTTCCCGACATCAATCTCATCGACTGTTCCTTTGAAAATTAAACTATCCATATCGGCCAGGATCAGTAGCTCTGTGCCGGCCTGGTAGGAAGTCAAGGGAACGACAGGATCTCCTTCGTTGACACGTCTCTCGAGGATTGTTCCTGAGACAGGAGATTTGATGACAGTGTCAATCTGTCTGTCGGCAATGGTGATCCGGCCTTTATCGATCAGGGCCAGCCTCTCCTGGGCAATGTTTAACCTTAATTCAAGCTCTTTGAAATCATTTTCCGCTTTTTCGAACTCTTTTTGGGAAACCAGATTGTCTTTCAATAGCTTGTTCATCCGGTTGTATTCGTTCCTGACATTATCGAAATTGACCGAAGCGATCTCCACATTCCTTTTGGCTTCGGCAAACTCGATCGGAGTAGGATCAGGCTTAATTTCCAGCAGAGGCTCTCCCTCTTTGATCTCATCGCCAACTTCGACATAGACATTTTTGACGATACCCGATATTTTTGATTTCACAGCCACTTCTTTTTTCGGCTCGATGCGGCCTATGGCCAGGGCTTTCTCGACGATGTTCCCCCTCTGAACCTTTATCATCTTGATTCCGTTATCTTTACTATTTCCTGAATTTTTGGCTTTCAAATAGATAACAGCAGCGATGACAATCAAAACGACAACAGCAATGATGATTTTCTTAAACATCAGCTCCTCCTCATTTCAATAAATTAATACGAATTTAATTCTGAAAAGGTTTCATAAATATGGTTTTTCACTCTCTGCAATACTAAGCTTATTCAAGATGCGAGTTTCGGAAAGAGGCTTAAATAAAATTCTTTGGCTTTAGGTACGGAGGCTTACCTGTATAAAAGATTCCAATTACCTCACTTAAGGCTCAGGAAACTTGCTCACCGGAATATCGGATATATAAAAACCGGTTTCTGTTTTATTGTTGCCCGTATTTCTGGACTTTCTCCGAGCCTCTTGTGCAGTAAAAAAGTTTTGTCAGCGACATTTCTTTGTAGACCGGACAGCCAGAGCAAATGCATTGAACTTCGAAAGCAATTTTGTCATTATTGCCAACAGTGGGAAAACAATAGCCTATGGGGTCTGCGCCGGTGACATAAGTGGGGCAGCTCTGGCAGATACATCGGTTCATCACCTCCTTTTCCTTATCCTTCATCTCCTCCTGGCTCACTTTCTCATCCATATTCCTCTCCTTCTCATTTTTTTAATCTCTCTCTAAAAAAAATCTGTTGATGGTATTTTCCTTCCTGCCTAATATAAACGCAAAAAATATTGTTCCATAGTCATGATAACCGACCGGCGGGAGCGCGGCAATCTCTTTAGATTAGAATCTCTCCTTCGCTGAGCTCCTCGCGATGCCAGATGAAGAGTTCCGATACTGTCAGACTCCCGACCGCTAAGGCTTCTGTTTCAGAGTCTCGGTTACTTTTTCTTTTTTTTCTTCTTTTCTTTCTTCCAGTAATCCAGACACTCAATGTCGCAGAAGTGAAGGACATAGTCCCTGCCTTCGGCGTGAAGAGCCGTTGCTCTGGGAATCATCTTTTTGCAAACATGACAGGCAATTTTTTCGACTTTTTCTTCCATCTTTATTCCTTTCGGTTCAATTCGTTATTTCTTATCTTTGAGTTTAAAAAAAAGCCAATTGTTATCTTTAGTGTCCTGATACTTGAGCTTTATCAGGCCATAGCGTCCCTTCAACTTTTTCCCTCTGATTTCCATGACTCTTTTTGAAGGCGTTACCTCAAGCGGAAGATAATCGCCCTTGTCCCAGATCTCTACTTTCCCGGCTCCGTACTGACCTTCGGGAATGACTCCTTCGAAAGACTCATAGCTCAAAGGATGGTCTTCTGTCTGAACAGCCAGCCTTTTTATGCCTTCTTTTTGAGGAGGCAACTTGGGAATCGCCCAGCTCTTGAGAACACCGCCCTCCTCCAGCCGGAGGTCAAAGTGAAGATGGGACGCCTCATGCCTCTGGATGACATATACGAGTTTTTCTGATTTTGCCTTTTTCCTCGATTCGCCTGGCTCTGCGGTCTTTTTGAAATATCTTTTCTCTTTGTATTCTTTTAAGCTCATTGTTGGATTGAAGAAAAAGAAAACCTCTCATCTCAGCTTTTGTGATTGTTTTATGACAATCTTAATACATTTTTATAACATTTGAAGGGAATTTGTTCAAGCCGTGAAAACCAATTTCTTCTATTTAAATCCTAAGAAGTGCATTGGGTTGCATGTCGCTAAATCCAAATTCGTTTGACATACTCTTTTATTATGATTTACTATCTCTGGCAATGAGAGGAGGGAGAACCCGCAGCTGTGAAACGCGTCCTGCCTCTCCGCGCCGAAAGCCGTCTTCAATTTTAAGTCCAAAGATGGAAAGGAGAGTCTGAATGGCAGAAATCGGCCCGGTTCCATCAACAGGGGAAAAGAAGAGTTCCGTCAAAAGATTCCTCAACATCTTCGGCGATGTCCGGCCCGGGGAGTCGGTCACGGCCATGATCCTGCTGCTCGATATCTTTCTGCTTCTGGCGAGTTACTATATCATCAAGGTCGTGCGCGAGCCGCTCGTCCTCGTCTCGGCCGAAAAGGACCTTCAGATCCTTCTCAGTTCAAACCTGCCGGAATGGCTGAAAGGAGTCCTCCAAATCCAGAAAGGCCCACAGCTCATGGCGGGAGCGGCTGCCTGTCAAGCTCTGCTCCTGATCGGCTTTATTCCCCTTTACAGCTGGTTGGCCTCGCGCGTAAAGCGCCTTTACTTCCTGATCGGCGTCACTTCGTTCTTCATTTCGAACATCATCCTTTTCTACTTCCTTTACCTGGCCAAAGTCCCGTTTCTCGGGTTCATATTCTACGTTTGGGTCGGGATCTTCAACGTGTCCATGATCGCCCAATTCTGGTCCTTCGCCAATGATGTCTATACAAAGAACGAAGGCGACCGGCTTTTCCCCATCATCGCCATCGGGGCCACGGCGGGCGCCCCGATCGGGTCGTTCATCGCCGAGAGGCTGAAAAACTGGCCGGCCTTCCAGACGATCCTTTTGACAGCCGGCATTCTGGTCGTCTTCCTGCTCCTTTCCATCATCGTTCATTTCCGGGAGACTCGCGCGACCAAAAAGGAGCGAACGGCCGTCACGGCTAAGGTCGAACCCATGAAGAGGGGCGGCGGATTCAAATTTGTCTTCAAGAATCCCTACATCTTGCTCTTGGGGTTTCTTATCTTGAGCCTGAACATGGTCAACACCAGCGGACAGTTCATCCTCGGCGATTTCATCATGATCAAAGCACGAGCCATTTCTCCCGACAACATGAGTCCGGTTGTCCAGGGCTTCTACGGCAACTTCCAGTTCTGGTCGAGCATCATCGCTTTTCTTCTCCAGGCCCTCCTGGTATCCCGCATCGTGAAATACACCGGGATAAAGGGTGTTATCCTGGTCCTCCCTCTTGTCGCTTTTGGAGTTTACGGCGTCATCGGATTGGGCGCGGGGCTGGCTATTGTCAAATGGCTCAAGATCGCTGAAAATTCAACCGATTATTCGATCATGAACACGGGCAAGGCCATGCTCTGGCTGCCGACGGCCCGCGAAGAAAAATACAAGGCCAAGCAGACTGTGGATACGTTCTTCGTCCGCTTCGGGGACTTCGCGGCGGCCATCATCTTTATCGCCGGGACAACGGTTCTCGGCCTCGGCATCAAAAAGGTGGCGGGATTCAACCTTATCGTCATCGCCGTTTGGCTCCTGTTCACTTTCCTCGTTCTCAAAAAACACCAGAAACTGGTTAGCGGATTAGAGTGAATCTCAACCTTATTATGAAATTCTGATTCTTTATGGAGTTGCAGATCAGCGAAAAGCAATCATCCTCGGGATGACCTCTCTCGCTAAAACGGATAGGCTGGGGTTCGGGGCTTTCTAAAGATTTGGCCCGTCCTCATTCAAAGGTAATAAGTATCTTAAGAAAACAAAGCGAGGGTGTCTGCTATCTCAAGGGTTCGAAGGCATATTTGTCTTCGACTCTTTTGACCTTGCCGAAGAAATGCTCGGGGTCATGAACAAAAGCAAATATCCAGTTTTTCTTTATGCCCTGCTCAAAGATCTTCTTTTTGTTCTCCAGAGTCAAAAGAGGAAAAAGGTCGTAGCTCATGATGTAAGACAATCCCGCATGAGCTGAAGTCGGAACCAGGTCTCCCAGAAAAAAAAGGACCTTTCCTTCTGAACGGACTTTCAGACATTGATGGTTTACGGTGTGGCCGGGGACTTTGACCACTTCCACGCCGTCGGCTATTTCTTCATCTCCCTCAGCAAGGTGGAGAAGGTTATGTTTCTCCAAGGGCAAAAAATTCTCCTTCATGTAGCTCATCCTGTCCCTCTCGCTGGGATCAAGGGCGTATTCCCACTCTCCCTTCTGGATAATGTATTTGGCCCTGGGAAAGGTCGGCACATCTTCCCCTTTTTCATTCTTAGACGTGTTTCCTCCGCAGTGGTCAAAATGGAGATGGGTGTTGACGACAAAATTGATATCCTCAACCCGCACTCCAAGCCGTTCCAGCGAGGCGACAAGCCCAGGATCTCTTTCAACCGAGTAATATTTGGAAAACTTGGGGTTCAGCCCGCTCCCGATTCCGGTCTCGGCCAGAATCAGCGATTTTCCTCTCCTGATGAGGATAGAATTCAATCCAAGCCTTATTCTATTCTGGCCATCTGCCGGAAATTTCTTCTCCCATAGAGTTTTGGGAACAACTCCAAACATCGTCCCCCCATCCAGATGAAAAAAACCGTCTCTCAGGCCGTAAATCTCAAACTGGCCAAGGTCAATCCTGTCGATGGTCATCGGATGAACCTGAAAATCCGTGATAAAAGTTTGATCAGGCTGGGTGTTGGAGAAAACCGTTTGAAGGCAGAGCGGGCATGGTTCCTCGACCGAAGGGAGAGGAGAGCGATGCCTGAAACCGAGCAGGCTTTGCCTCGCTGGGGCAAAGCCTGCGTGTTTTCGAAACACTCAGCCTGATCCATAACTTGTTCTCCATCACGGCGTAAAAGATGTTAACACCATCAGCTGATAAGCTTATCCAGGTCGTAGATGAGATCCTGACGGGAATAGTCGGCAAATTCGATCTTATCTGTATCCATGCGGATGGCATCCTCAGGACAGGCTTCGACACAAAATCCGCAGAAACAACAGCGGCTGAGATCGATCGTAAACTTGGCAGGATATTTCTGGATTTCAGAATCAGGATCTTCTGCGGCCTCGACGTAGATGCACTCCGAAGGACAGACAGTCACACACAGCATGCAGGCCACGCAGCGGGGCTTGCCGTCGTCTCGGGTCATAAGCCTGTGCAGACTCCTGTGCCTTGCTGCAAGCTCTTTTTTCTGCTCAGGGTATTGAATGGTCACAGCCCCTTTTCTGCGGGTCTTGATCCCGAAAAGCTTCAGGATGTGGAAAACCATGTTCACCACAAAATGGCGGGCTGTGATCAGGCTGCCGCGGATAATCTCGAGGAAATACTCCAGTGCTTTGATCATTTTATGATGCTCATCAAAATGCCTGTAGCCACAATATTGACCAGGCTCAAGGGAATAAGCAATTTCCAGCCCATATCCATCAGCTGGTCATAACGAAAGCGGGGATATGTCCAGCGGATGAGAATCTGAAGCCAGCAGAAGAAAAAGACCTTGATGTTGAAGGCTGCGACCTGGAAGATGACAACCAGCCAATGAGGCAGCAGCCACTCCCCTCCCCATGGAAAGTGAAAACCGTCTGAACCAAGCCAGGGAACCTGCCAGCCTCCAAAAAACAGTGTGGTCACCAGAGCTGAGACGATGATGATTTCCATGAAATCCGTCATCATAAATAGGCCCCACTTCAGCCCGCTGTACTCAGTGAAAAACCCGATAATCTCCGATTCGCCTTCGGGAAGGTCAAAAGGAACCCTTTTGGTCTCGGCCAGCGCAGCGAAGAAAAAGATGATAAAACCGAGCGGCTGGAGAAAGATCCCCCATCTGGGAAGAAAGCCGAGAATCAATGTACCCTGTTCCTGGACAAGGCTGGAAAGCCTCAAGGAAGGATAGACCATGATCAGACCGATGAGAGAGAATCCCAGGGCGACTTCATAGGAGATGAGCTGAGCGGCTCCTCTCAACCCGCCAAGAAGAGTGAACCTGTTGTTGGAAGCCCAGCCGCTGATAATGATCCCGTAAATTCCCAAAGACAGCATGGCCAGGATAAAAAGCAGGCCGACATTGAAATCCAGAATCTGGAGGCTAATCGTCCGTCCTCCTATTTTTATAAAATCTCCGAAGGGTACGGCGGAAATGGTGATGGCCACAAAAAAGAAAGAGATGAAAGGTGCTGCGCTGTGGAGGAATTTGCGGGAGAAAGTCGGTGTAAAATCTTCCTTGAAAATCATCTTTATCGCGTCAGCAAAGGGCTGGAAAAGACCGATGATCCGAATTCCTAATATCGAGGCTCTGTTCGCTCCTATCCTGTCCTGGATGACCGCGCTTTCTTTTCTCTCCAGCCAGGTCAAGTAAAGTGTGAGGGTTAGAAACCAAACCAGAGCAAAAACGATTTTGACGAGTACGATCAAGATCTCAATCACTGTCCTTCCTGAAAAAAGAGATTTCTTTTCCCATCTCCTTTAAGATCGCCTCAGGAGATGAAAACTGTCTGTAGTATCCAAAGTTGACTTTGAGTTCTCTGGCCAGATCCGTAATCGCCTTCCATTCAGGGAGGCTCTTTCCTGGCGGTTCTAACACAGGTCGAAAGTTCTGGATTTTTCCGTCCACATTGGTCAGCGAGCCACTCTTCTCAGCGACCAAGGCCACTGGAATGACGAAATCGAAAAGGGAATTCCATTCGTCCGTCTGGGAGGTGAAAAGAACCTTTGTTTCTATCTTGTGGAGGGCGCCTTTAAGGTCCATCAAACCGAAATCCTCGGCGAGGAAAGAGCCAAAAACCAGCAATAAATCTGTCTTGTCCGCCAGCTCTTCAAGACTCAGAGGCTTGAAGTCGCAGCCAATCTCTTCGGCTCCCCTTCGGTTAGCTGTTCTCTCCGCGGTCAGTAAGAATCCATCGCCTTCTTCCTGCTTTGGGTCTACGATGAAAATTTTCCCCACTCCAAGATCATTTTTAAACAATTTAAGGAGGAGAAAGATTTCTTCATTGGAAAGCCCGGTGTGAAAAACAAGGGCGATGTGGGAGTATCTCTTCATGATAAAAAGTCTTTTAAGCTTTTCAGCGATACGCGGAAGCACGCTCTCCCATGTGATCTGTCCATCTTTCTGGCTGACGATCGACGCCAACCTGTCTCTATCCAGGTAAGAATAGCCATAGCGTCCAAGGTCGCAGATCCAGAAGCCGTTGACCTCCTGGTTTTCTGCGGATTTAATCCTGTAAATCCTTCTGGTTCTTGGAATACGTGGAAATCCAGGATGATGCTCGATGAGGATATTGCAGCCTCGGCTGCACAAAGGACAGATGGACTCGCCGCTCTTGAGGAACCAGTTTCGGATTTTGAACCGGAAATCCGCATCGGTAATGGCGCCCACCGGACAGATCTCACCCAGGTTACCCGAATAGTTGTTATCGACCGTTTGACTGTCGCAGATGTTGACCTCTGAGCGAAGCCCGCGGCTGAAAACACCGAGCTCTCCTGTTTTTGTCACTTCACTCAAAAACCGCACACAACGGGTGCAGAGAATGCATCGTTCCTGGTCGAGGATGAGACTCTTCCCTATTCTTATCTTCTTGCCTCTTTTTTCTTTGGTTTCCTTGAACTGGCTCTCAAAAAGCCCGTATTCCTGATAATAATCCTGGAGCTTGCAATCCCCGGCCTTATCGCAGATGGGACAGTCGAGGGGGTGTTCGGCCAGCAGAAACTCCAGCACTGCCTTCCTCGCTTCAACAACCTTCTCGCTCTTGGTCAAGACTTTCATCCCTTCCCGGACGACTGTTGAGCAGGCCAGCTCGAGCTTTGGGAGTCCCTCTATCTCCACCAAGCACATGCGGCAACTCCCTTCGGGCGGGAAAGCAGGATGGTAGCAGAAATGAGGGATGTGAATCCCGGCCTGTTCAGCAGCTTTTAGCACGGTCGTCCCTTCTTTAACTTCAACCGGCTGAGCATCGATGAAAATCTTGACCATTTCTCAAGCCTTCAGCGCGAGAGAGCGGATTCAAGCTCCTTTCTAAATTTATGGACAATAGATAGAATGGGCATGGCTGCTGCGTCTCCCATAGGACAAAGAGTTTTTCCCTGAATGTTTGAAGCCAGGCGGATGATGTTTTCGATATCCTCTTTTTTGCCCTTTCCGTCCGCAATACGCTTGACAATCTTGTTGATCCATGAGCTTCCGATCCGGCACGGCGTGCATTGGCCGCATGACTCATGGGAATAGAATTTTGTGATTGACTTTAAGACATCGAGCATGGAGGTTCGCTTATCGATGACGATGATGGCCGCAGAGCCAAGCATCGAATTTGCACTGACTAAAGAATCAAAATCCATCGGGATGTCAATTTCGTTTTCTTTGAGAATCGGGGCAGACATTCCGCCAGGAATAACAGCCTTCAATTTCTTGCCTTCCTTCATCCCTCCGGCATAATTGAAGATGATGTCTCTGAGGTTTGTCCCAAGGGGAAGCTCGTAAATCCCCGGATTCTTGACCATGCCGCTCACGCCGAAAATCCGTGTTCCCCCATCCTTGGGCAACCCCATTTTGCAGAACCATTCTGCGCCTTTAAGAATGATATGGGGGATGTTGGAGATGGTCTCAACATTGTTGATCACTGTCGGGCATTGGAAAAGCCCGACAGAAGCTGGAAAAGGAGGCTTCAGCCTTGGATGTCCTCGCTTTCCCTCGAGAGATTCAAGGAGCGCTGTCTCCTCACCACAGATGTATGCTCCTGCTCCCCGATGGACTACGACATCGAGGTCAAATCCCGTGCCGAGGATGTTCTTCCCCAGAAATCCTTTCTCATAAGCCTCGGAAATGGCCTTTTCCAGCCTTGCGGTTATGGCTTCATATTCACCACGGATATAAATAAATGCCAGATGAATCCCGACGCAGAAGGAAGTGATGATAATCCCTTCAAGGAGCAGATGGGGATTATGGCTCAGGATGTAGCGGTCCTTGAATGTCCCTGGTTCGCCCTCGTCGGCATTGACGCACAGGTATTTCGGCTTGTCCACCTTGGGCACAAAGCCCCATTTGACTCCTGCCGGAAACCCAGCCCCGCCTCTTCCTCTAAGGTTGGCTTTTTTAACCTCCTCCAGTATTTCCTCTGGCTTCATGCGGGTGAGGGATTTTTTCACGGCCGCGTAGCCTCCCTCTTCCAGATAGACGTCAATCTGGTAGAGGTTCTTGAGGCCGAACTGTTGAGTTAAAACTTTTTCTTCCATCTATTCCAGGCTTTCCAGAATTTTGTCTATCTTTTTTTTATCCAGATTCCCGTAGTAATCAAAATTGATCATCATGCACGGCGCCGTCTCGCAGGCGCCCAGGCATTCCACAAGAGACAGAGTAAATTTTTTATCCGGCGTTGTCTCTCCGGGGTTGATTTTCAATTTCTCTTTGAGATAATCGACGAGCTTCTCCGCTCCGAGAAGAGAACAGCTCAAGTTGGAACAGACTTGAATGTGATATTTTCCGATTGGCTCTCTGTTGAGCATGGTGTAAAAGGTGACAACCTCCCTGACTTTGATGGGCTTCAGGCCCAAGATCTGGGCGATGAGCTTCTCGGTGTCCGCAGAAATGCAACCGAAATCCTGTTGGGCTGCGTGAAGGACAGGAAGGATGGCCGCCTCCTTCCGGGGATAGCGGGCAACAATCTCCTCGATTTTCTTCCTCGTTTTTTCTGAAAATTCAGGGCTCATCGATCGAGCTCGCCTCCGATCATATTCAAGGAGCCAAAACTGGGAATGACGTCAGCCACGTAGTGACCGTGAATCATCTCTTCTAAAGCGGATACGAGATGGAAACAGGGCGCTCTCAAGTGGAGGCGGTAGGGCTTATCCGTTCCGTCAGAAACAATGTAATAACCTAACTCTCCGTTCCCGCCTTCCACAGAAAAATAAGCTTCTCCTCGAGGAGGTCTTATCCCGTTGTCTTTCATGAAAAATTTGAAGTGACTGATTAAGCCTTCAATGGTTGTGTAAGTTTCCTCCTTGGGAGGGACAGTGCAACCTTTGGCAATGGTGAGGATGTCGTCGTATCTTATTTTCTCCGAGCCTTCCAGGTTTGGTGAAAGCTTGATCTTTTCTTCAGGCCTTTGCACTCTGCTTTTCTTGATCGCCTCTGCCGGCTCCATCCCTTCATCCAAAACCCTGACCGGGGACAAAAGTCTTGGTATCTTTTCCATCGCCTGCTCGATAATGCGCAGGCTCTGCTCCATCTCTCTCATCCGGACCATATACCGGTCGAAATTGTCACCGCGCTCGCCCAGAGGAACTTCCCAATCCAGCTTGTCGTAAACAAGATAGGGAGAGGCTTTGCGAACGTCATAATAAACGCCTGTTGAGCGGAGGCAAGGCCCAGTCCATCCGTAAGAGATGGCTTTTTCCGGGGAAACGACGGCGATATCCCGCGTCCTGTTGAGGAATATCTTGTTTTTATCCAAGAGGCCGTGAACATCCTTCAACACCTTTCTTGTTTCGACAATCGCTTTTTCGAGCGTTTCCTTATAGTCAGGATGGAGGTCAGCGCGAACGCCGCCGATGCGGATGTAGGAAGTAGTCATCCGCGCGCCGGTTGTCTGCTCGATGACATCCCAGAGAAATTCTCTGGCTTTCATCTTGTAAAGAAAAACAGTGAAAGCCCCGCACTCCATAGCCATGGCCGCAAGGCAGGTCAGATGGTCAGAGATGCGGCTCAGCTCGCTCATGATGACCCGGATATACCGGGCTCTCTCTGGAACTTCAATCCCCAGCATTTTCTCAACGGTCATCACGTAGCCAAGGTTATTGATCAGCGGCGAGACATAGTTCAATCTATCCGTGTAAGGCAGCAGGTTGAAATAAGTCCTGTTCTCGCAGGTTTTCTCAAAGCCTCTGTGCAGGTATCCAACTTCGACTTCTGAGTTGAGAATCCGCTCTCCCTCCAGCTCAAGCATGATCCGGATGGTGCCGTGCATGGCTGGATGGGATGGCCCCATGTTCAACAGAAGGCTTTCTTTCCGTGCTTCTTTCTGAATCCGTGTCGACATCTTATTCTCTTAAGCGAATCCTCGGCTGTCGCCTGCGCAAAGGATAATCCTTGCGCAGCGGATAACCTTCAAACCCGTCATACATAAAAATCCGTCTCATATCCGGATGGCCTTTGAAATGGACACCAAACATGTCGTAGACTTCCCTCTCCAGCCAGTTGGCATTATTCCAGAGAGGGGTCAAAGAATCGATGGCCATGTCTTTCTCTGGAAGACGTGCTTTAATCCTCAAACGCTGTTTATTGGGTATAGAATAAAGGTGGTAGACCATTTCAAATCGCGGCTCTTGGCCTTTGAAGTCGACGCAGGTGAGGTCGAGAAGCATGGTGAAGGCATAGGGTCCGGCCTTCAGGAAGTGGACGATATCCAGAAGAGAATCCCTATCGACGACAACACTCTCCTCGCCGAAGTGAACCTGAATGTCTTCGATTTTTTCCTGGAATTTCTGTTTGAGATCCTCTAGGATTTTCTTCTTTTCCATCTCCACTCTTGCTCTTGCTTTTGGATTTTTTCCTGAAGTTTGACCAGCCCGTTCAACACGGTCTCCGGCCGGGGCGGACAACCGGGGATGTAGATATCCACAGGGATGATCTGGTCAATGCCCTGGACGACAGCATAATTGTCATAGATGCCACCGCTAACGGCGCATGTTCCAAAAGCGACGACCCATTTGGGCTCGGTCATCTGCTCATAGACTGTGCGGAGGACCGGTGCCAGCTTCTGGGTGACTGTCCCCACGACCAGGAGCATGTCGGACTGACGCGGAGAAAACCTTGTCCAGCCTGCGCCGAAACGGTCTATGTCAAAATGGGCACAGGCCGCAGACATGTATTCCATTCCACAGCAGGCAGTGACATAGGGATAATGAAAGAGAGAGTATTTCCGGGCCCAGCCAAGAATGTAATTGAATTTGGTGGTGATATAACTTCCTTGCATCGGAGCTAGTTAGGTTTTTTAACCTTTTCGAAATACCCAGCCTGATCCATTTCGTTGATCTTGATCACACGAGAAAAACTTCTTACCATCCTTTATTCCCACTTGAAAACGTCTTTCTTCCAGGCATAGATAAAGCCCAAAACGATGATGACCATGTAAGCGAACATAACCACGAGCGCCGTTAGTCCCATTTCCTTGAATATCAATGCCCAGGGAAAGAAAAAAACGACTTCAATGTCAAAAAGAAGAAAAATAAAAGCGACAAGATAGAACTTGATGGGGACAGGATTGATCTCATCCTGGAGATAAGGACTCCCGCATTCAAACGGACTTTCCTTTACAGGCGTGGACCTTTTCGGTCCGAGCAGGATGTTCATGAAAAGCAGCACAATACCCAAGAATCCGAAGATGAGAAACACCATAAAAAGCTCTATCATGGGTCTTAAGAGGGCATAAATTTTATAAAAATCATTCTAAATTTGCAAACGATAAAAAAAATTATTTTAGAAATTCAACATATGAATCGCCCTTTTCTCAATTTTCAGCGCAGCTTCCATCATTACCTCTGATAATGTGGGATGGATATGCACGCAAGAAGCGATATCCTGGACTTTCAAGCCTTTGTTCATGGCCAGGACCAGTTCGGGAAGAAGCTCAGAAGCATGGGGAGCAAGGATGTGGCCGCCGATGATCTTGTCGTTTTCGTCAGCAACGATCTTGACCATCCCTTCCTGGGCGCCCATGGTCAACGCCCTTCCGTTGGCCTGAAGAGTGAACAGTCCGACTTGAACTTTCCCCATCTTTTCTCTCGCCTCTTCCTCGGTCAAACCGACAGAAGAAAACTCCGGCTCGGTAAAAATTGCCATCGGCAAGGCCTTGTAATTCATTTCCTTTTTTAGCCCTGAGGCATTCTCCGCGGCAACGACTCCTTCATGGGAAGCCTTGTGAGCGAGAAGCTTGCCGCCGACGAGGTCTCCGATGGCATAAATCCCAGAAATGTTTGTTTCCAGTTGGGAGCTGACCTGGACAAATCCGTGGCTATCCAGGCCTATTCCCGTTCCTTTGAGTATCTCGGACTCAGGCCTTCGGCCCGTTGCAAGGAGCACCTTTTCCGCCTCAAACTCAAACGGAGCTCGGGTCTTGGAACAGGTCCCGAGCAAACGCACCTTCCCTTTCCCGACCTCAGCGGTCTCGATTTTCATCTGCGTATAAACCTTCAGCCCCTGCGACTTGAGAATTCTTTCCAGCCTTGTCACCATCTCCCTGTCGGAGCCAGGGAGGATGGTGGGCATGATTTCCAGGATGGAAACTTCTGTCCCAAGCCTGTGATAGATTATCCCGATTTCAAGGCCGATGGCCCCGGCTCCGATAATCAGCATTTTCCTGGGAATATCCTCAAACTCTAGAGCTTGGCGAGAGGTGACGACTTCTTCTTCGTTCGGCATAAGAAACGGAAGTCCCGAGGCCCGACTGCCTGTAGCCAGGATGATTTTCTCGGTTTCGAACATCTTCCTTTCTCCTTCGCTTTCGACTGCAATCCGTCCCTTGTCCTCCAGGACTCCCTCACTGCTGAGAATGTCCACTTCATTTTTTTCCAAAAGAAACTCTATCCCTTTCACAAGCCTGTTGACGACATCGTTTTTCTCTCTCTGAACTCTTTTCCAGTTGCATTTGATTTCAGCCAAAGGGCCTTCCAAGTTTTTATTTTCCCTGACCTCTCTCAAAATCTTAGTCTGATGGAGAAGATGCTTGGTCGGGATGCATCCATAGTTCGTGCATGTCCCCCCAATCCTATCCCTCTCCACGAGCAGAACTTTTTTTCCGAGCTGCGCAGCTCTGATCGCAGCCACATAGCCGCCCGGTCCGCCTCCAATAATCCCCAAATCGTATTTTTTGCCCATTTCTCCCTCGTCTTGAAAAAATTAGGTTGTATTATAATCTTTCTCCGGGCAGCCGTCCATAAAAAGGCTCTCTGGATTTATTCAAAAATCTGATTTCGCCTGCTCAAATCCGGCGATAACTGAAAATGCTCACAGGAAAAATCCGAAATTCCATGATAAAAGATTTATCCCTGAATATCCGAAGATTTTGGGAGATAGCCGCAGCGACCATTGAAGGCTCCGGCAGAATGGCTCGAAGGTACGCCGCTTTTGCCCCAGCGAGCCAAAAACGGCTCGGTTCAAGGCTTCGCTCTCCTCTCCCTTCGGTCGAGGAACCATGCCCGCTCAGCCTTTCACACGACCTTCTCACCACTCTGCCTTCGCCAGGTGATGGACAGCCGCGTGTTTTTGAACCGTTTAGCCGGAGCGTTACGCAGCCGCCGAGAAGAGCGAACGGAGAATGGCGTTAAAAATCCGAAGGGGAGCAAGGCTGTTCCCCAAAATCTCTTCGAATTACGGAATTTGGGATGTTTACATGCTAACGTTTTATCTTGACAGCTCTAAGCAAAAAAAACAAAAATAAACGACTGCCCAAAGGAAAGCTGATGAATTCGAAGAAGCTTCGGCAAATGGCTTCCCTCCTTCTTGTCTACTTCCTTTTTCTTGGTTCATTGTTCGGCTACGAAATCTTCATCTACCGCCCTTATCCGGAAAAGAAACCTTTCAGCCGAGAAAAGAAAATTTACGTCCATGGTGAGTTCTTCGGCTATTTCCTCTTTCCCAGCACCTTCCCCAGTTACAACGACCTTAGCGGCACAGAAGACATGTGGAACTACGGCTTCCGCAATCTCATCTTTTTTTCTGAAAGAACTGTGTTTCTCGGCCAGCTCGTTACACACGATGACGGCACGAACAGGAGCAAATTCGACTGGAACTTCACCCTCCGGCATTCACTCTTCGAAAATATGGTCCTGGTCATCGGACACGACAGCAACCATGACTCTGATCATGTGAGCCTGATCAACGGACGCCGTTACTACGTCAACCGCAACTACCTCGGCCTTGGATTCCCGATTGAAAAAGGCCATGTTTATCTCGAGCCCTTTGTCTGGGTCTTCCTGGGCACCACCAAAGACAGAGTCCATCTCGACCTCTCCGGGAGCGACACAGAGCAGGAATATGGGATTCGGATAGGAGCATGGCTCATGGACCGCCTGGGTTTCCATTTACAGGCTAGATCACAGTCTGACGAGCTCTTCTCTCTCGGCAAAACGCTTATGTCCGATTTGATCATCCGTCTGAAGCTTGCCGAATGGTTTGAGCTTTCAGCGGGCGGAGGCCTTTGGCTTGACATCAAGACAAGCCCGCTGGGAAACAAAAAAAGTTTTTCTAGACTATTCTGGGGCATCGCCGTTCCCTTTTGATCTGCCCTCCTTGACATCATCTGTCCGTTGTGTTACCAAAAATTCTCTCTCGTTATCGAGGAAAGAGTCATAAATTGCGCGGAGAAAACATTCGTCCCCTTGAATGATTACTCATGAAGGATGAGAAAGAGCGTTTCGTCCGTAACAGCAATCCTTACATGCTTATCTTAGAATTATTTTTAAAAAGGCATCTGCGGATCGTCGTCATTCACTTTATTCTCGTCCTTCTCTTTTTTCGCCCTTCCTTTTCTCAAACCTCTCCCTACACAGACCGGGATTGCCTATTCTGCCACGAGAAACCCAATATCTCTCAGATCATGGCTAACGGCAAAGTCCGCTCCCTGTATGTCGATCCTGAGGAGTGGTCTCAGGATGTCCACCATAAGGGCAAGATAAACTGCGTGGACTGCCATGCCAACGCCAATCCCTATCTCCATTTCAGGGAGGGTTTCATCGATGTCGACTGTGCCCGCTGCCATCCCGAGGAAGCAGAGGAATACCAGAAAAATATCCACTTAACCTTTGCCGTGCCCTCAGCGGGGAAAGAGCTTCCCTTATGCTATCACTGCCATACCAAACACCACGTCCTCCGCCATGATGATCCTGCCTCCTCGGTCCACGAAAAAAACATAGGAGAGACCTGCCTCCAGTGCCACGCTGAGGTCATGGTCAAAGGGATCACGAAAGGAGCCTCTCTGGGCAAAATTTCCGGGCACCGCAAAGGAGACCTCGGGGAGAAGTTTGATATGAACGTCTGCATCAGTTGCCATTACGAAGATTCCGCGCACGGTGCGAAACGCGCCTACAAAGAATTCTGCTCTCGCTGTCACGATGTCCGCACCAAAGGCAACGTGCTGATGGGGCCGACCCACATCAGCTCAAAGAGATGGATCTGGCTCAGTTCCGCAGACTCCGGAATAGTCGCTCTCCTTGTTGTCAGTGTCTTTATTTTTTGGGGAGTTCGCTCGCGGAAAAAAGTTCTGGGCCGGTTCAAAAAATGGCAAGAAACGATGAGAATAAAAGAGAAAGAGACTCCAAAAAGTGAAGAAAAGGACGAAGTTAAGAACGAGAAAGGATAATAACAGCAAGCTGATGAAGACTTCAAAAAAACGCTTGGCGATGGTCGTCGACCTGAGAAAGTGCATCGGTTGCAATGCCTGCGCCATCGCCTGCAAGAGCGAAAACGACGTTCCCCTCGGAGTCTGGAGGAGCTGGGTCAAAAAGGTTGAGAAAGGACACTATCCTCATGCCAGGGAATTCTTCCTGCCCATTGTCTGCAACAACTGTGAAAATCCCATCTGTGTCACTGTCTGCCCGGTCAAAGCTTCCATCAAGCGTCCGGATGGGATTGTCTACATAGATCCGCACCGGTGTATCGGCTGTCGCTATTGCATGGCGGCCTGTCCTTACGGCGTCCGCTACATCCATCCAACCAAAAAAATCGTAGAAAAATGCCACTGGTGCCTTCATCGAGTGGATGCCGGGCTCGAGCCCGCCTGTGTCCTGGCCTGCCCTTCTGGAGCCATTGTCTTCGGAGACCTGAATGATCCTGAGAGCCGGGTGGCCAAAGCCATCGCCCAGAATGCGGTTCAAGTGATCAAATCCGAGCTCGGAACAGCCCCTCATACCTTTTACATCGGTCTGGACATAAAGTCTGTGGAAGCCAAGCAGTTGAGAGAGGAATAAATCTGTGGATGCCCAGGTTCTCTACAACATATTTCCCCAGGATGCTTTCGGATTGAACATCGCCATTTATTTTTATCTCACCGGTCTGAGCGCGGGCTCTTTTATCCTGTCCACGCTGGCCTACGGCTTCGGCCTGAACCAGTATAAGTCCCTGGGCAAGGTCGGTGTTGTTCTGGCCACGCTCCTGCTCGTCATCGCCCCGCTGTTTCTCCTCATCCATATCGGAATGCCCTTACGGTCCTGGCATCTTTTTGTCTATCTCAACATGGCCTCCCCCATCACCTGGGGCTCATTCCTTTTGGTACTGTATCCCATCAACTGCATGATCTACGGCTATTTCATGTTTAAGGAAAAGATGAAGCCCACCCGGGTCTTCGGGCTCATCGGCATTCCACTGGCCATAGCTGTCCATGGCTACACAGGATTCATTCTGGCTTTCGGAAAAGCCAGAGCCCTCTGGAATACGGCTCTGATGCCCATCCTCTTTCTTGTCTCGGCCGTTGTTTCCGGCATCGCCCTGATGATTCTGGTCTGCATCATCAGAGACCGTTTCTTCTCAAGGCAAAAGAAAGTCGACCGACCGTTGATCATGAGTCTTGGCCGGTTGCTGGCCTGGATGATCGTTTTCGACCTCTTCCTGGTGGGTAGCGACCTTCTTGTCCTGAGCATCTCTCACGCCGATGCCCAGGCTGCAGCCCGTCTGATTCTTTTCGGAGAATTCAGCCTGCTCTTCGTTGTCGTCGAAAACCTGCTGGGCAAAATTCTGCCCTTCATCCTCCTGGTCGTGCCCAAATTCAGGACAACGGTTACAGTGACAGTGGCCTCTGTGCTCGTTGTCGTCGGCATCTTCTTCATGAGGTATGTTGTCGTCGTCAGCGGAGAATCCATCCCTTTGCTATGAGAATCGAAGGATTTTAAGGAATGTCAAAAACAGGAATATCGAGGCGCAGGTTCCTTAAGGTCGGCCTCTCATCGTTTGCAGGAGTGGCTGTGGGCCTGGGGGCATCGCCGAAGACTGGAGCTTTCAAAGACATCAGGGGAGTGTCGCGGACTTCGCTCAAATCTCTTCGTGCCATTCCTACGACCTGCGAACAGTGTCCGGCAGGCTGCGGCATCATCGCCTATCTCGACGGAGACAGGCTCGTCCAGATTCTGGGAAATCCCGAACATCCTAACAATCAGGGAGGAATATGCGCCAAAGGCCTTGCCGGAATTAACCTGGTCAACGACCCTGAACGGCTCCTCTACCCGATGAAACGGCTGGGCTCAAGAGGAGACGGGCGATGGACCAGAATCACCTGGGATGAGGTTTATGCGACGCTGGCGGAAAGAATCAAGAAGATGCATTCGGAAAAAAGATTGAATGAATGTGTTTTCGACAAGGGCGCAGACGATCCTTTTTTGGATGAGTTTATGGCGGCGCTCAAGCCTGCCCGGGTTATCGACAGGCAAGCTTTGAAGAACTTGAATCGCGATGCAGCCTATCTCTCCATGGTCGGCTCTCCTTTCCTTATAGAAGATATAGGAAAGAGCCGGACTATCCTCAACTTCGGCGCCAATCCCTATGCGAACCATGACTTTTTTATCGGAATAGCCCGCCGTCTGGTTCTCAACCAGGTTGAAAAAGGAGCCAGGCTCTACACTTTTGATGTCCGGATGTCAGAGACAGCTGCCAGGAGTGAAGCCTGGTTCCCTATCAGAGCCGGAACAGACGGAATAGTGGCTCTGGCCATGGCTAAAGTCATTGTCGATAAAGGTCTGGCTGATAAAAATTTTCTCGAGCAAAGGACCAATGCCCCGCTCTCCGTGATCAGAAACCATCTCAAGCCCTATACACTCGAGATGGCAGAGAAAGAGAGCGGTGTCAGCGCAGCGGATATGGAACGCCTGGCTATTGAATTTGCCAGCCAAAAACCATCTGTGGCCATGGCTGGCGGCGGTCTCTTCGACCATGAGAACGGCACTCAGAATGTCAGGTGTGTGGCTCTCCTCAACTGGATCGTTGGCAACCTCGGGCAGGAAGGCGGACTCTTTTTCCCCAGGGCTTATGACGTTTTTTTGAAAAAGTCTCCGAGCTTAAAGGATGAAGGACTTATGGATCTCTGCCCTGCTTCTGAGCCTGTCGACACCTATTTCGCCTGGCTCTCCAATCCCGCCTATGAGGAACCGGACTGCAAATCTGCAGCCGGCTGTCTTAAGGATGAGAAAATCATTCCTTTCCTGGTTGTGATGGATACCCATCTGACAGAAACAGCCATGCTGGCTGACCTGGTTCTTCCGGCTGCGACCTATCTTGAAGGCTGGAATTTGAGCCCTGCTACTTCCCTTGACGGTTATCCCCTTGTCAACCTCAGGCAGCCGGTTGTCTCTCTCTTGAGCCCGGCTCAAGTCTTAAGGTCTCCTGCTTTTGATGTCGGCAAGCTCCTCGAGCCAAGCTTTCAGCCTCGTGGGGAATCCCAGGAAGCGGGAAATTTCTGCCTGGAAATGGCCCGGCGACTGGGCGGAAGCCTCGGAGAGAAATTTCCTTACAAAGATACAGTCGAATATCTTGAGGAAACAATCCAGGCCATCTCTGGCCTTAAAAAAGCGGGAGGACTGGAAAGATTGAAAGAGCAGGGATTTTGGGCAGATGGAGCCAAAGGAGAAGAGAAGGAAAAAAGGTTTCAAAAAGTCAAGGTCTATTCTGACAGCGCAAAGCAAAGAGGTCATTCTCCCCTGCCCCAGTACACAGCCGTTGACGGACACCGACAGAAGAAGGAAGGAGAATTCATCCTAACCGCATTCAAGTCCAACCTCGAATCCAAAGGAACGGCAAACAGCAAGTGGGCCAAGGAAATCCTGCACGAAAACAGGCTGTGGATGAACGATAAAGCTGCCAAGAAACTGAACCTCAAGAATGGAGACAAGGTCCGGGTCACTTCCAGTGTCGGAACTCTCATCACCCGCGTGCTGGTCACAGGCCGGATTCATCCTGATTCGGTCGCCATCGCTGAAGGCTCAGGCCATACAGCTGTCGGGCATGTGGCCAAGGCCCTGAAGTTCAAGAGCAAGGACCGGGATACGGATCTCATCTGGTGGAGTCAAAAAGGCAACGGTGTGAACCCTATGGAGGTCATCGAAAGACGGATAGACCCGATGGGAAGAGGTCTGGGCTTGAAGGACACTGTGGTTCGGGTCGAAAAAATGTAGAATGAGAATGGGGATGCCGGAATGGTATGCTTCTTCCAGCTTTGCATATTTGAATTTCAACGACTCTGAGTCCGATAGCCCATTGGAGGTTTGAGGCAGATGAAGAAAGCAATTTTTTTGACACTCGCTTCTTTTATCTTTCTCTCCGGGACGGCCTTGGCCGCCTTAAACACGAATGAGAGCTTAGCCTCCAGCATAAAAAGGCTGACGTATTCAGGCAACAATGTCGTCCTTTATCCGTGTCTGAGCGAGGATGGCCGAAGGATGGCCTATGTTCTTGAAATCAGGGACGGCACTGAGCCAAAAAAGTCGATCAGGCTCATGGATGTGGACAGCGGCAAGGAAAAAGAGTTGTTTGGCGACGATAAGCTGAAGGGCTTGGGCGCTTTTCAGAATGTTTCCCTCAAAGTCGGGTCCAAGCCGCCTGTCATCAGCGGGAGCGGGGGTGTCGTCGCTTTTTGCCTGAGTCTTGGCGAGCCGGCCAATATTCTTGACCATTACCTGGCTGTGGCCAGCGCGGACGGAAGCAAAATCTGGGTCACGCCTTTTCCGATCGAAGCCCTGGCGGATAGAGACTTGAAATCGCTCGAGTTCGCGAGCGGCGATTGGGAAAGAGTTTCCGATTACGCCCTGAGCAGTAATGGAACACGAATCGCTTGTGTCGTCAAAGGCCATTTGGGTCCGCGAAGATACGGCAATCCGAGCGCGATTGTCTTCCTCGATGTTCCAGCCCAGAAACAGAGAACCATCCTTGCCCCGGAATTCAGCCAGAAAGGATGGACTTGGCCTGCCTTTCCCTGCCGCCCGCTCATTGGCGGCGGCTGGGCTTTTGGCTTGAGCGGAGACGGGCAAAGGGTCGTCTTCGGAGCTCAGTCTTCTGAAGATAAAAACGACTATGACCTCTACATCGTCGATTGGGAAGGCAAAGAGACAAAAAGGATAACAGACTTTCATGACCGCTGGTTCAGCCTGGCCGATATCAGCGTTGACGGGGAGACAATCGTCTTTTTTTACAACGGAAAAACGAGGCAAGGAATCGGGACATACCGAGTTTCCCCCAAGAGCGGAGAAATCCATCATCTCCAGTCCAGGACCGCACCCTTGATTGAACTCTTCGATATGACTCCTGACGGCCGTTTTCTTTTCTTCAAACATATTTACAAAGGCATGAGGTTCGACCTTGGCACCGGCCAGGAAATAATCGCCTTTGATGATAAAACGCCCGGCTATGTCCCGGGCAACGTCCCCATGGATTTCCCGCGCATCCCGGCTTTCTGGGGCCCGGAGATTGCAAGCTTCGATGGGGATAGAATTCTGCTCGTCGGACTCCCTCAAGGCAGGCAAACACCGGAGATTTATCTCCTCACAGTTCACAAGAAATAAGATGGCAACACAATACAAAAAGCGATTCAAAATCATATTTGGGCTCGGCGTCGTCGTTGTCTTCATCGGTGCGACCTCTTTTTCGGCTTTTCTTGTCCGTTACTCAGCCACAAGCCGACGTGTCTGCGGCCAGTGCCATGAGGAGCTTGTCGAACTCTGGAAAACCTCTAACGGCCATCCCTCCCAGGAGACGGAATGCTATCAATGTCACTCCAAGGCCTTTAGAATAAGACCCAAAGGCTGGGATGTTTTCACGCACATCCGGGACCAGCTCGCGCCTCCTGAATATCTCGCCGATGATGACCTAACAAACCAGAGATGTTTGGATTGTCATGAAGTTGTCCTTAACCCCGGTTATGAACTCAAGAAAAAGATCATAATGTTCAACCATCGCTTTCATCAGGACGAGGGCTTGAATTGTGTGGATTGCCATCGGGGAGCAGGGCACGAATACATGACGAACGGCACCAACCGGCCAACAGTTTCCGAATGCCTCAACTGCCATCTCAAGGAATTCTCTGGCCCGCCGAAGAACCAGAAATGCCTCAACTGCCATGAGGTGCTGCTGGTGCCCGGAAAGGATTGGTGATCGATTGAGGATTTTTGGGAGAGGATGATGACTCTGTCCGCAAATAAGTTCGAAAATAAAGACTGTCTCGGACAAAAATGATCAAACAATTCGACATCTTTCTCATCCTCCTGGCCGTCGCGATTTTTATCCTGGGATTTTCGAAGCGCGCAAGACTCTGGGCCATAGGAAGAAAGGAAAACCGGTCAGCCAAAATGGGGTTGAGGATAAAGTCTTTTCTGGTGGAGGGGATCGTCCATACAAGAATCCTCCAGGATGCCTATCCTGGCCTCTTGCATCTTTGCCTTTTTGTGGGATTTCTTTTTCCGTTTTTTATCATCGTCATTGTCCAGTTTGTGTTCACCCTTCCGCCTTTGCTTTCCAGGATTCTTTCTCTCGCTCTTGATCTCATCGCTCTGGCCGCACTTGCCTCACTCGTTCTTTTCGTTTACAGGCGCTACGTTCAACGGCCATCCAGGCTGGATAGCAGAGCCGAAGACCTCATTCCTCTAATCCTCCTTCTTCTCATCATCCTGACAGGGCTGACCGTCGAGGCTCTGAGGCTTTCGGTGATCGGCAAAGACGCCCAGGCCTGGGCACCACTGGGCAAAGCCCTGGCCGGACTGATCACTGCGACAGGGCTGGATGTGAAAAGCAAAGGACTGCTGGCGATGATCTTCTTCAGGATTCACTTTTTCCTCGAACTGGGAACGATCGCATTCCTTCCCCACACCAAGCTTTTTCACATCCTAAGCTCCCCGCTCAACATGGTCTTCCGCTCTCTTGAGCCAAAGGGTGCTCTGTCTCCTGTGAATTTCGAGGATGAAAAAATGGAGAGCTTTGGCGTGGCCAAGATCGAGGAATTCACCTGGAAGCAGCTCCTGGACCTGGATGCCTGCACCCGGTGCGGCCGCTGCCAGGAGCATTGTCCTGCCTATATCACCCAAAAACCCCTCTCCCCGAAAAAAGTCATCGTCGATTTGAGAGACCACCTGCACGCCAGAACCGCAAAGATTTTAAAGGCCAGGGCTGAAGGAAAAGAGCCTGACGAGATCCCTCCTCTTGTCGGACATGTGATCGACAAAGATGTGCTCTGGGCTTGCACGACCTGCCGTTCCTGCATGGAGCACTGCCCTGTCTATGTCGAACATGTCGGGAAACTGATCGATATGCGGCGCTATGAAGTGCTTATGGAAAGCAAGTTTCCTGAAGAGCTGACAACAGCCTTCAAAGGCCTGGAAAGAAACTCCAATCCCTGGGGAATGGGGTTTGAGACCCGTGCCGATTGGATTAAAGAGCTGAATGTTCCTGTCCTTGCGCAAATCGAGGAAAAAGAAATCGATTTCTTACTCTTTGTCGGCTGCATTCGCTCCTTTGATGACCGCAACAAAAAAGTCTCCAAGGCCATGGCTCAAATCCTCAGCCATCTCAAGGTCAGGTTTGCGATCCTGGGCATGGAAGAGGGCTGCTGCGGCGACCCAGCCCGGCGTGTGGGTAACGAATATCTCTACCAGACACTGGCCCAAAAAAATATTGAGACCTTCAAGCGCTACGGCATAAAAAAGATTCTGACAACCTGCCCTCACTGCTACAACACTCTCAAGAATGAGTATCCTCAGCTCGGCTTTCGCTGCGAAATCATTCATCATAGCCAGTTCCTCGAGGAAAATATTCGGAATGGGCGGCTGAAGCTCGAGAGGGCCCTGGCCAAAAGAATAACCTTTCACGATCCCTGTTATTTAGGCCGGTACAGCGGCCTCTACGAACCTCCAAGGCAGGTGCTCAAGTCGATCCCTTCCTTGACCATCAAAGAAATGAAGCGCTCACGGAAAGACTCTCTCTGCTGCGGCGGAGGCGGCGGATGGATGTGGATGGAGGAAAAGATCGGAAAAAGGATGAACATCCAGCGCCTTGAGGATGCTTTGACCACTCATCCTGAGGGAATTGCCACGGCCTGCCCTTTCTGTGTCACTATGTTCGAAGATGCCGTAAAAAACAAGAACCTGGAAGAGCAGGTCAAAATCTGGGACATTGCCGAGCTGGTGGAACAGGCACTTTTCGGGACGAGCTAATTCGCTCTGTTATCTTGCATCTCATCTAATTTTTTCAAGAGCCGTTGCGGATTAAGACCTTTTGTTTTTTTAGAAGCCTGATAATTTTAATCGCTCAAATGTAAATCTCAAATTATTAGAAATGTTATAAGGAAAATTGGATGGGCTCCAATTGTTGCATTGAAACCTTTAATAGAGAGTGTCATCGAGCAAGATTATATTATAAATGCAAAATGTGCCTTATGAGGGCACATTTTGCATCAAAAATATAATTTTATATGGACAATGTTATATTATTAACATAAAATGTGTCTCATGAGGACACAAAATGCGTTATAAAAATAATAAATTGAAAACTCTAGGGACTCAAGCTGCTCATTTGGTTACTACTCTCTATGACCAAAATAGTCCTATGTTCCGACTGAAAGAAGTACAGAAGATTCTTCACTTGGATAAAGCATCCTCACGCAGTTTTGTCCGCAAGCTTGTAAATAGAGGAGTTGTTACACGCTTGAAACCAGGTCTTTTTATCTTGGTACCGTTTGAGTTGGGAAAAGAGCCAGAGTACATAGGAAATCAATTTCTTGTAGCTCGTGAAATCGTGAGTAGAAAAGATTACTATCTTTCCCATGCTACAGCCATGGAGATTCATGGAATGGTCACTCAGCCTCAATTAGTAGTCTATATAACGACGCTCAAACCACGAAGGTCTATTAATGCACTGGGTATTGAGTTTCGATTTATCCATAGTCGAAAGAATTTTTTCTTTGGTTTGACTGATCACTGGATAACAAAACAAGAAAAGGTAAGAGTTAGTGATCTTGAACGGACAATAATCGATGGTCTCAAACAACCGGAATATTGTGGTGGTCTGACAGAGATAGCTAAAGGTCTTTGGATGTATCACCAGGATGTAAACCCGGCTCGACTTGTCAACTACGCAGTGAAGACTAATGTAGGTGCAGTTATCCGTAGACTCGGATTTTTACTGGAGCTTTATAAAATTGGAACTGTTGAGGATTGGGAATTTCTCCGTTCACATCTGACAGAAACTTATGTTCGATTAGATCCCCTTTTGCCATCTGAAGGGAAATTTTTAAGAAAGTGGAGACTCCAGCTCAATGTATCTCCTGAAGAACTCCTCTCTGTGGTGAGGACGTAATCAATGATACCCCAACGGAATTTTTCTGTACTGTCTAATCGTCTCGCACGAAAAGGAGGTCGGCGTATCCCAGAGGGGATTCTCGAACGTGATTATTGTCTCTCCTGGTTTTTAGTGGGATTATCCCTTAGTCCTCTTAGGGATCTCCTCATATTCAAGGGTGGTACATGTATCAAAAAGTGCTTTATTCCTGAATATCGTTTCTCAGAAGATCTTGATTTCACCTTAGCAGAAGAAATTCCCTTTGCAAATATTCAGAAGAATCTTGATATCGCCTTTAAACAGGCACATCTATCCTCAGGTATTGAATTACATTTCAGCCGGTATGACCGTCATACTCACGAGAATAGCTATACCTTTTTTTTAGGATATGAAGGACCTTTGCCAGGCACTACCCGTAAGGAGGTTAAAGTAGATATTACAATAAAAGAAAAGATTTTTTTCCCTATTGAAGAGAAAAAAGTTCTCAGGGGATATAAAGAATATGAAGATCTGCCTGAAAATGCCCCAGTTCGTGTTTACTCTCTTGATGAAATAGCTGCTGAAAAAATTATCGCCATATGTGATAAAGCACGTAATGAACCACGAGATCTTTATGATATATGGTATCTGAGTTCCAATAAATATGTAAATCTTGATGAATTAGTAGAAGCGGTTGAACAGAAATTGAGATTCCGAGGTAAAAAATTAGCTGATGTTAAAGGAGAATTTCTTCACAAACAAATACGTTTAAAAAAACTTTGGCAATTGCGTCTTTCAGCTCAAATGCTGACGCTCCCTGAATTCGAGCAGGTTTTTCGAGAAGTGCAGCGAGAACTCAGACAGGCAGGATTATTAAGAAAATGAAAAATATGATTGCACCATCAAATCTCCGTGTAAGGAAATATGGAAATCGTCGGAGTCTTCCCTCCAATCCCCGTATGCGGGAGGCTATGATTAAATGCATAAATGCTTTTCTTACCAAACGAGGCCATCTTACCATGCGACATTTTGAAAGTGGCAAGAATGCGACATTTCAATTGTGGCGTAACATTTGGAGAGAAGGGATGTGTCGCCAGAAACGTCCCTGAGGCCAGATGAGCCAGAATTTTATAGACCTCTCTTCAAGGATTGACTGGAAAGACCGTCAGAGTCTTCCTTCCAAGCCCCGTATGCGGGATGCTTTGATTATATTGTTAATTATTTCTTATTTTCTGACAAATCAAATTTTATTGTCACGGTGAAGATAATGCCTCTGGGCCGGCCATTGATGACAACGGGCTCATAGATCCGTTGGTAGACAGCATCAATAGCCGCCTGGTCCAAGAGAGGGATGGACCTGAGTATCTTCACGTTCTGTACTCTTCCGTAGATATCAGTTGTTGTTTCGACAATCACCACTCCTTCCACTCTCGCCTGACGGGCGATTTCAGGATAAACGGGCTTAACTTCCTTGATAAGTTTGGGTGGTTTTATTTCT
Source organism: uncultured Eubacteriales bacterium (assembly GCA_964550165.1). Lineage (GTDB taxonomy): Bacteria > Acidobacteriota > Aminicenantia > Aminicenantales > Aminicenantaceae > CAZJYC01. The sequence continues at coordinate 223 of CAZJYC010000006.1, read as the reverse complement.
CCTATAGCTCTGACCGGTTCCTCAACCTCACCGACAACTCCGCCGAGAACACCGCCAACAACGCCTCCAAGAACTCCGCCGACCACACCGCCTTCCACTCCTCCTTCGACACCGCCCTCGACGCCAATTTCTTCAGGGATTTCCACAGGGGCGACGATTCTACCCTCATCTTTTTGGATTTCACTCTTATCTTTTTTGTTCGCGAATGGAGGTGGTGGTGGCG
>CAZJYC010000005.1:0-61972 GCA_964550165.1 uncultured Eubacteriales bacterium | reverse complement strand
CGAGGAGAGTCTTATGGCCCATCCTTTCCCACAATTCTTCGCACATGTGCGAAGAGAAAGGCGAGAGGAGCACAATGAGTGCCTCCAAACAATCCTTCAACATTGCCCTTCCTTCTGCGTTCTGCCTCAACTTATCGGCCTCTCGTTTAATCTGGTTGTGAAACTCCATGATGGAACTAATGGCCGTGTTGAGATGGTATCTTTTCTCGATATCCTCGCTGACCCTCTTGATTGTTTGGTGCATCTTTTTTCTCAGGCCGCTGGCTTCCTCACCTGGTTCTTCTTCTTGAATGCCCATTCTCTCTTTGAATAAATCCAGATTCTCGTTCACAGTCGCCCAGACCCTGTTCAGGAACCTGTAGCACCCTTCGATGCCTTTGTCACTCCAGGCAAACTCTTTTTCCGGAGGCGAGGCAAAAAGGATGAAAAGCCTCAGAGTATCGGCTCCGTATTTCTTGGCCATATCATCCGGATAGACGACATTACCCTTGGATTTGGACATGGCAAAACCGTCTTTGGTGACCATGCCTTGAGCCAGCAGCCGCGGGAACGGCTCGCTGATTGAAGTCAATCCTAAATCTCTGAGAACCTTGCAGAAAAAGCGGGCATAGATCAGATGGAGGATGGCGTGCTCCACACCGCCGATGTAAAGGTCCACAGGAAGCCAGTAATCGGCGGCCTGGGGGTTGAAAGGAAGCTTCTTTTCTTGAGGCGAGGTGTAGCGAAAATAATACCAGGAGGAGTCAAAAAAAGTATCCATGGTGTCTGTTTCCCGTCTGGCTTCGCCGCCGCATTCGGGGCATGCAGTCTTGACAAAGCTTTCCACCTTTTCCAGGGGAGAGCCCTCCTCTCCTTTGAGTTCCACCTCACGGGGAAGGACGACGGGCAAGTCCTTGTAAGGGACACCGACAATCCCGCATTTCTGGCAGTAGATCACGGGAATGGGCGTCCCCCAGTAGCGCTGCCGGGAAATTCCCCAGTCGCGGATGCGAAAAATTGTGTTCGCCCTGCCAAATCCCTTTTCCGTGGCATGGGCGGCCATTTCTTCGATCGCTTCCGGCGAGGGCTTGCCGGAGAATGGCCCGGAATTGACAAGCCGGCCGTAGGCTTCGAAAGCTCCTTCACCTTCGACAGGAGATTCTCCTTCTGGAACGATGACCGTCTTTATCGGCAGAGAATATTTTTTGGCGAATTCAAAGTCTCGCTGGTCATGGGCAGGAACAGCCATGATGGCTCCTGTCCCGTATTCCATCAAGACATAATTGGCAATCCAGACTGGTATTGTCTCGCCGTTGAAAGGATTGACCGCTTTCTTGCCCGTATCTATGCCTTCCTTCTCGACCTCTCCCGGCTGCTCCCGGAGTCGGACGCTCTCAACGCTTTTCTGGATCCACTCCTGAATTTTCTGTTTCTGGCTGGAATCCCGGATGAGCTCCGCAGTCAAAGGATGCTCAGGCGAAAGGGCGAGAAACGTCGCGCCGTAGATGGTGTCGATTCTGGTGGTGAAGACTTCGACCGAACGGGAAGAATCGGCCAGAGGGAAGGTGATGTGCGCTCCGCTGCTCCTCCCGATCCAGTTTTTCTGCATGAGTAGGACGTGCTCGGGCCATTTTTCCAGGAGAGCATGGCCGGAGAGAAGCTCTTCGGCGTATTGGGTTGTCTTGAGGAACCACTGCTCCATCTCCTTCTGCAAGACACGGGTATCGCACCGCCAGCAGCCGCCGTTGACGACCTGTTCGTTGGCCAGCACTGTCCCACACTGCGGACACCAGTTCACCCAGCTTTTTTTGCGGTAGGCCAGTCCGCGCTCAAACATCTTGAGGAAAATCCACTGATTCCATTTGTAATATTCAGGAAGGCAGGTGTTGACTTCTCGCGACCAATCGTAGCTGAAGCCAAGTTTTTTCAGCTGGCCTTTCATGTGGGCGATATTGTCCAGAGTCCACGTCTGGGGATGAATTCCCTGGTTGATGGCGGCGTTCTCGGCGGGCATGCCCAGCGCATCCCAGCCTATGGGATGGATGACATTAAATCCGTTCATAATCTTGTAGCGGGAAATGACATCTCCGATGGCATAATTCCGGACATGTCCCATGTGGATATGGCCGGAGGGATAGGGGTACATCTCCAGGCAGTAGAATTTTGTTTTCTGGAAATCCTCACAGGCCTGGAAGACGCCTTTCTCCTCCCAGATCTTCTGCCACTTTTCTTCGATTGTCCTGAAGTTGTAGTCTTTCCTCATTTTTGGGTCTTCCAGAATTTCCTGAGGGATAAAAACGAAGAAGAAAAAGCTCTTCTTCTATTCTTTTTTCCTTGAAAATTCAATCCTAAATGTTAGTTTCGTTGCTGCCAAAAGTCAAGGCAATGACCCTGAAAACAAACTTCTTTTTCCCTTTATTTTGGCTATTTCTCCTCATGATCTTTTCTTTAAGAATGGCAAGGCTTATCCAGTAGCCACGGAAAATGATTCCAAAATTGTAAAAAGATACAGCTTTGAAATTCAAGAATACAAAAATAATAGGTGAGTCCGGAATCAGCTAGTTTTATCTCCTGTTCTATTTTATGAGACAACTGATCAATATTGTAGGACACTAGACGCGCTTATCAAAATAAATCTATTTTCCTAAGAACCCAAATATCCCAAATGCTGGCTGCCCTCACTAAAGCACAGCATTTTATGGTCTTTTAAAATTTATCTATATTTTATTGTTGGGAAAGAACGAATAAAGCGTATTAGTGATAGGAATTTGGTTTTGAAATGACGGCAGTGCGCTTTGAGATTTTATCATCATTTTCCCTTCGTCCCATCATGGAAGATAATAAATTGACCGAGCGGAACTGTCAGCACAAGTTGAAGAGCAGAATGGTTCTTCCAGCTTGACAAAACAGGGGTTTTCAAAAAGAATTAAAAAATTGCGGCTCGGAATCTGGATAGTTATTTGATAACTTCAAAAGAAATCAAGTTTTTTTAAGATGGAAATTCTCGAAGTCAAAAACCTCGCTGCCGGCTATGAAAACGGCTATGTCATCAAGGATATCTCTTTCTCTCTGAAGGTAGGCGAGTCCATTGCCGTCCTTGGCAGAAACGGGGCAGGCAAGAGCACCTTGATCAAGGCTCTGCAGGGACTGCTGAAGAACGTCTCCGGCCAGGTCACGGTCGATGGAGAAAATATTTTCTCTTTAAATCCGAGGCAGGTCGCCAAAAAAATCGCTTACGTACCCCAGATTTTCGGCTTTACCTTTGAATTCAGCGTGATGGAGATTGTCCTCATGGGACGGTACATCCATCAAGGCCGGCTTGGAGGTTGCTCACCCAGAGACCTGGAGATCATCGACGAAATGATGAATATCACTCAGATTACGCATCTCAGACAGAAAAAATTGGCCCATCTCAGCGGCGGCGAGCGCCAGCGAGTCTTCATTGCCAGGGCTTTGGCCCAGGATGCGCCTCTTCTTTTTCTTGACGAGCCCAGCTCCCATCTGGACATCAACTATCAGGTTGAGATTTATCATATCCTCCACATGCTCCAGGAAAGAGGCAAGACCATCCTCTGCACCGAGCACAACATCAACCTGGCCATACCTTATTCTCAGAAAATCATGTTCCTCAAGGACGGCAGAATCCAGGCCTTAGGCCCTCCAGAAAAGCTGATTACGAAAGAAAACATCAAAGAAGTCTTCGCCGCCGAGGTGGAGATAAGGGAAAATATCCATTCCAGGCTTCCGGAGATTTCGCTGATCCCCAAGTTCGATAAATCATGAGATTCAAAAAAACAGGGCTCGTCGCTTTGCTTTTTCTGCCCAGCGCCCTGCTTTTCGGCCAGCAAAAAGAAGTCGTCAAGGATGCTCTGGGTTTCTCTTATATCGCCGTTTCGCGGCCGCAAAGAATCGTCTCTCTTGCTCCCAACATCACCGAAATCCTCTTTTCGCTGGGCTTGGGAGAAAGAGTCGTGGGAGTGACCCGCTACTGTGACTATCCGCCAGAGGCGCAAGCAAAGGAAAAAATCGGCGGGCTTGTCGACCCCAATATCGAAAAAGTCAAAGCCCTGAACCCCGATCTGATCATTGGCTTCCGCGGGAACCCGCTGAGGATTCTGAAACGCCTCAGGGGCCTGCATCTGCCTCTCTTTGTTTTAGAAATGGGAAATGACCTGGAATCCGTGTTCACTCTTATCGAGACAATAGGAGCCGTCACCATAGAGCAAAATGAGGCTGAGAACCTTATCCAGTCCCTGAGAAGAAGACACGAAAAAATTCAGTCAGCTCTTCAAAATGTCGAGCATGAGCCAAAGGTTTTCCTCTCCATCCATGGCTCTGGCTTCTGGACTAGCGGAGGCGAAAGCTTCCTCAACGACCTGGTGATTCAGGCCAGGGGAAAGAATATCGCCGGAGATATCCCCAGAAAATGGCTCCTCTACAACCAGGAGCAGCTCATCGATGAAGATCCGGAAGCCATCGTCATCCTTTCCAGGTCCCGGGAAGATTTCGACAAAGCCAGGGACTGGATCAAAACCAAAACTCATCTCCAGGGAATCAAGGCTGTGGCGGCAGACCGCGTCTATTTTCTGGATGAAAACCTGGCGACAAGGCCTGGACCAAGGCTTGTCGACGCCTTAGAGGAGCTGGCCCGTCTCCTCCATCCTCAACATTTTGAGCCAGAACGATGAAAGTCAAGTCAAAAAGATTGAGCCTTTTCCTGGCCCTGCTGGTTCTTTTTGCAGCGGGTCTCCTGCTTTCCCTTCTTGTCGGGCCGGTGAAGACGGGCTTTGGCGACTTGTGGAACCTTCTTCTCCATCACGACAAAAGCTACGCCACAATCTTTCTTGAGCTCAGGCTTCCGCGTGCCCTCCTGGCTTTCCTTGTCGGAGCGAGCCTGTCGCTCTCCGGCGCTATCCTTCAGGGATACTTTCAGAATCCCATGGCCGGACCGTTTGTGGTCGGTGTCTCGTCGGGAGCATCTTTTGGCGCTGTGCTGGCTATCTATCTCGGATTGAGCGTCCAGGTTTTCGGCTTCTCCCTGCAGAGCATCTTTGCCTTTGCCTCAGGGTTTGTTATCGTCTATTTTGTCTATCTCCTCTCCCAGAGAAGAGGGATTTTCAAGGTGGAAACCCTGCTCCTGACAGGAATTGCTGCCGGGGCATTGGCTTCAGCGCTGACATCCTTCCTGATCTTCCTGAAATCAGAATCTTTCGAACAGGCCGTGTTCTGGCTTCTGGGAAGCTTCGCTCTTTCCGACTGGAATCAAATTACCGCCGTTCTCCCCTACTTTCTCCTCTGCTTTGCTGTGGCCCAGTGGCTGGCTAAAGACATGAATCTTCTGGTTCTGGGGGATGAAGTGGCCCAATCTTTGGGATGTCCGGTTGGCCGCGTCAGAAAGATCTTTCTTGTTTTATCCACCCTGCTCGCCGCTTCATCCGTCTCGGTCAGCGGCATCATCGGCTTTGTCGGACTGATCGTTCCCCATTGGGTCCGGATTCTCACCGGTCCTGACCACAGATTCCTCTTCTTTCTATCCTCGCTGACAGGAGGAGTCTTTCTCCTTTACTCTGACCTCATAGCCCGGACCCTTCTCTTTCCGACAGAGCTGCCGATCGGGATCATCACCGCAGCCGTCGGCGCACCCTTCTTCATCTATCTCCTCAACCAGCGGCGGTAAATTTTTTATCGCTTTACTCGATTTCAAGCGAGATGCTAAAATGTGCCCCACCGATGAGATTCTATTTTGTCCGGGACTACCGCAGGAAATACAGATATTTCTCCTCTGAACCCCTCAAACAAATCCAGCTTAAAACCTCCCGCTGGAAGAAAATCTGGGAAAAAGCCAAAGTGAAGCTTATGCTTCTGCCGCAAAGGATTCTCAGACAGGAACAGGCTTTCGGCAAAATCCGGAAACTCGAAGAACAAAAGATTCAGATCTTCCACTCAGACCGGCTGGATGAGAAGAAAATGAGACACAAATTCTACTTTTTCCTCCAAAAACAAAGAACCAGGCATATTTTTTTTCTCATCGGAGAAGCGCTTCTCCTGCCTCTCAGCGGATTGGCCGCCCTTCTCCCAGGCCCGAACGTCTTCTTCGGCGTTCTGGCCTTAATCATGATCACCCACTGGCAGGCGTTTCTGGGGATCAACCGCCTTTTAAAAAAAGATTACGAGTTCGTTCCCTCATCCCTTTTTCACGATTGGGAAGACGCGCTCGAACACAAAAAAGAGGATATTTTTACTCAAATTCTGGAAAAAATTGAGAACGTTCACAACCTGGAAAACATCCATAAAGTCCTCTGGAAATAAGAGAGCTCAGGCTAAATGGCTCAAAAACATGCCTCTTTTGCCCCAGCGAGGCAAAAGAGGCTCGGTTTCAGGCTTCGCTCTCCTCTCCCTTCGGTCGAGGAACCGTGCCCGCTCAGCCTTCAAACGGTTTTTTCGCCATTCAGCCTTCGCTTTGAATTGCGTCAAACTTAGGGTTTGATAAATTAAGTTTGAAAATCCGCCCCCGCTCTATTTGACAAAGAGGGTATTTTATTTTATCTATTAACTGCAATGACACTAACTCTGAATCAATTTCTGTTTATGGTCATAACCCTTTGCGTTGTGGTCGCTATCACTGTCTTTGTCATTTTTATGATTCAACTCTTAAAGACAGCCAAGGAAGGAGAGGAAATACTCAAAAAGGTCAGAGAGCTTATCGCGAACTTGAATGAAACCAGCCAAAAAGTGAATGCAAAAATCGAAGATTTGGGGGCGGCACTCGAAGCGACGAAAAAAACTGCTATCAACATCTCAGAGATTGCTGCGCTCCTGACGATGAAAATCATCAAACCTTCCTCCAGATACTGGCCTCTCCTTTTTCCACTTCTCCGTTTCGCTTGGCGTCTCATAAAAAAACGAAGAAAGGAGGATAAACATGGCAAATGATAAGGGCTCCAGCTTTCTGGAAGTCACTCTTTCGTTCCTCGTCGGCGCTGCCACAGGATTCGTCTTGGGTGTTTTGTTTGCTCCTGCAAGCGGAAAAGAAACCAGGAAAAAAATTCAAGAAGGCGCAGCCAGAGCCGGAGAAAAGGCAAAAGAAAGCTATGGAAAAATCGCCAAAGAAGCAGAAAAAGGGATAAAGATTGTCCGAGAAAAAACTCAAGAAGGGCTGGATACGATAAAGGAATTCGTCGAGAAAAAGAAAGAAGAAATAGGAAAAAAGGAACCAGCAAGACCTCCAAAGAAAACAGAAAAATAAATCTCTTAGACACTGCGACAGGCCTCCCGGACACAATAAAGACCTAAGGATAAAAGGATGCCATGAATTCCAAAAAAGCCAAGACAACAGTCACCGACGTCAAAGCAAGGGAAATTCTGGATTCAAGGGGAAATCCCACGGTGAGCGCTCAGATTGTCCTCCAGTCAGGAGCGGTGGGAAAAGCCGCCGTCCCTTCCGGAGCCTCCACCGGCACGCACGAAGCCCTGGAATTACGGGACGGCGATCCGGCACGCTACCTGGGAAAAGGGGTCCTGAAAGCTGTGGACAACGTGAACAGTATCATCGCCCCTAAAATCAGGCAAAAGGATGCGCTGGACCAAGAAGGAATCGATAAGCTGCTGATTCAAATGGATGGAACGCCCTCAAAACAAAAGCTGGGGGCAAACGCCATCCTGTCTGTCTCCATGGCTGTCGCGCAGGCCGCATCCCAGGCTCTGAACTTGCCTCTTTATGATTACCTGGGGAAAAAGACAAAATACCGGCTTCCCGTTCCGTTAATCAACATCTTAAACGGCGGCTCTCACGCGGATAACAATGTCGACATCCAGGAGTTCATGATCGCCCCGGCCGGAAGCAGCAGCTTTCGAGAAGCCATCAGAATGTCGGCGGAGGTTTTTCACAATTTGAAAAAAATTCTGAAGGCCAAGGGATACAGCACAGCCGTCGGAGACGAAGGAGGATTTGCTCCGAACCTAAAATCCAACGAGGAAGCGCTGGAGCTCATCCTGGAGAGCATCCAAAAAGCCGGCTACAGAGCGGGAAAGGATGTCTATCTCGCTCTTGATGTGGCTGCCTCTGAGCTCTACTCCGACAAAAAATATGTCTTCAAGAAGTCCGACGGCTCCCAGCGGTCTTCTGAGGCGATGGTTCAATTCTACCAATCCCTGGTCGCAAAACACCCCATCATCTTGATCGAAGACGGCCTGGCTGAGGACGACTGGGAAGGCTGGAAAGTTCTGACAGATGAACTCGGCCGGAAAATCCAGATTGTGGGTGATGATATTTTTGTGACAAACCTGGGCAGATTCAAGAAAGGCGTCGAGAAAGGCATCGCCAATTCGATCCTTGTCAAGCTGAACCAGATCGGGACTCTGAGCGAAACGATAGCCACTGTTCAATACGCCCATCAAAAAGGATATTCTGTGGTGATCTCCCATCGCTCAGGAGAGACAGAGGATACTTTTATCGCCGATTTGAGTGTCGCCCTTGACACAGGCCAGATCAAGGCGGGCTCCTTGAGCAGAAGCGAAAGAGTGGCCAAGTACAACAGGCTCCTCCAGATTGAAGACGAATTGAAAGACAGAGGGAGCTATGCCGGCTCCGAGGCTTTTAAAAAGTATATCTCCTGATTTGAAACAGAGTTCGGGTTTAATCTATGCCCAAGCATAGTTTTTTGCCGAGGGCCTCATCCTGAAGCCGAAAGAAAAATTCTAAGCTTATAATGGCCTCTGAAAAAGAAAGAAAAAACAGTTTTTTCACATCCTCCCAGATTGAAATCAAAAAAACCTACAGCGAGGAGGATTTAGCCTCTTTCGACCCCGCTCGCGATCTGGGCGAACCCGGGACCTACCCCTTCACGCGCGGCGTCTATCCCAGCATGTACCGCGGCAGGCTGTGGACGATGCGCCAGTATGCCGGGTTCGCAACGGCTGAGGAATCCAACAAAAGGTACCGCTTTCTGCTTTTGCAGGGCCAAACAGGGCTCAGTGTGGCCTTCGACCTTCCCACGCAGATAGGCCTGGATTCCGACCATCCTCAAGCCCGCGGAGAAGTGGGAAAGGTTGGAGTGGCCATCGACTCCATCGAGGATATGGAAACCCTCTTTGACCAGATTCCCTTAGATAAAGTCAGTGTTTCGATGACCATCAATGCCACGGCCGCCATTATCCTCGGGATGTATCTCGCCCTGGCCGAAAAAAGAGGGATAAGCTGGGACAGGCTTTCGGGAACGATCCAGAATGACATTCTCAAAGAGTACATCGCCCGGGGCACTTACATCTATCCGCCCCAAGCCTCCCTCAAAATCATCACCGACATCATCGCCTTCTGCCAGCAGAATGTCCCCAACTGGAACACGATGAGCATCAGCGGCTATCATATCCGGGAAGCGGGCGCCACCGCTGTTCAGGAACTGGCCTTCACCCTTGCCAACGCTCTAACCTATGTTGAGGCTGCGATCCAGGCCGGCTTAAAAGTGGACGGCTTTGCGCCGCGTCTATCTTTCTTTCTGGCAGCGCACAACAATTTCTTCGAGGAAGTGGCCAAGTTTCGCGCGGCGAGGAGAATATGGGCCAGATTGATGAGAGAACGGTTTCAGGCGAAAAATCCCCTTTCCTGGAAATTCAGGTTCCACACCCAGACAAGCGGGGTGACCCTGCTTGCCCAACAGCCAGAGAATAATGTCGTCCGGGTCGCACTCCAGGCCCTGTCAGCCGTCCTGGGAGGAACCCAATCCCTGCACACCAACTCCAGGGATGAAGCTCTGGCCCTGCCGAGCGAAGAGTCTGTCCAGATCGCGCTCCGTACCCAGCAGATCATTGCCCATGAAAGCGGAGTGGCTGACACCGCCGACCCTGTGGGCGGCTCCTACTATGTGGAGAGCTTGACCGATAAGATTGAAGGAAAAGTCATGGAGTACCTTAAAAAAATAGAGGACATGGGAGGAATGCTGGCCGCAATCGAAAAGGGATTCATCCAGAAGGAAATTCAAGAGAGCGCCTATAAATATCAGACCCAGGTTGAGAGCAAGGAACAGATCCTCGTCGGTCTTAACGAATACAAAAATCCAGAGGAGAAAATCCGCTTCAAAACATATGCCCCGCCTAAAAAAGTTGAAAGAGATCAAATCCGAAAACTTCAACGCCTCAAAAAAAAGAGGTCAGAGGCTGAACCTAAAGCTGCCCTCCTAGACATAAAAGAGGCCATCGCATCCGGAAAAAACCTCATGCCCGGCATCATCGTTGCCGTAAAGGCCAAGGCGACGTTAGGAGAAATCTCTTCAGTCCTCAAGGAAGCTTTCGGCACATTCCAGGAGAATGTCATCATCTGATCCTCGCGCCCATCAGTAAAGCCCGGTTTCGGAAACATCACAAAATCCATAACATAATTTTCAACCACGAAAAAAAATGCATTCCCAGGTTTCTTGACCTTCAAGCTTAGACCTCCTCCACCACAGATTCTCAAGCAGGGGCTCTTATAGCTACAGATCAGCGAAGAGGTTATTCTGAGAGAGCAGTAGTGAGTTTTTAGCCCAATCAGCTGTGGAATTCTATCCGGATGGGGATGTTTTTGAAGTTTTCGGGAAGACGACTTCTCTTTCGCTCATATTGACATGTCAGTCTTGGAGGGATTGCCTTTTTCGGAACTCAGCGCTTGGAAATTGTGGCAAATATCCGCGGATCTGCTGCACTGCCAATACAAATGACCTATCAGACAAGCATAGCGAGGATTATCGGCCCAAAACGAACCGTCGTGTAACTGAAAATAACGAGAGGCAAAAGGCTAATCCGAATTGCAGCCTTCAATGTCTTGTGTCTGGAAACGACGTCAGCCAGAAATGGAGAATATTTATAATAAATGTTAACCAGCTTGCGGCCCAAGGCGTTGGTCATAAGATAACGATCCCTGAACTCGCGAAGAACATTCACATGCGGATGAAGCGCAGAGCCATAAGCGGCTGTGGCGATGAAGCAACCGCCTCCCTTACCTCCGCCATCATCGCCGCCGTCCGTCGCTTTGAAGTTGGCTGTTATGGATTTGTCTGAATCCATGGTTATTGTTATCGGGTTAGTTGTTCCGCTTGCATCACCGCTCCATCCGCTAAATTGATAACCACTGTTTGCTATGGCTTTTATTATCACTTGCGTTCCAGGGTCGTATGAATAATTTCCAGGCGATGGATCAGTTGTGCCACCGCTCTTTGCAACTAAGGTCAATTTGTTCTGTTGGAAAAAGTTGGCTGTTATTGACTTGTTGGAATCGACATGAATCGCGAGCGGATTATCATTCTCGTGGCCTGGGGGAATATCTCCTGTCCAGTTGTCGAATCTATAGCCAAATTCGGGTATGGCTTGGATTGTGATATCATTTCCCTCGACAAAAATGTGTGTTCCTGGCGAAGGATTAGTGCTACCTCCAGCAGATGCAGCTATTGTAACCTCATAGTATGTTACGCCCGCAGGCAAAAAAACAATGGAATCAACGTTCGTCAGATACTTTTGGCAATTATAAGCTGAGAAATAATAATTGATTCTGTCTCCTTTAGAAATGCCGATTGTTGGCCTTAATATCGTATTGCTGAAATCATTTCCGTCGTCATAGTTAAACTGAATTCGCCCATCAGCATAGAGAATGAGCTCAAAATTAACAGGTCCCCCCGCTGAGCATGTCTTTGCGGCCCAGCGGATAACAAGATTATCGGGATTACTTGTGATGTAGATATCATGACCTTCTGTCCAAAAACTGATGACTAAATCCAGCCAGAGAGGCGCAATCCTTTTATTTCTTATTAGCTCATAGCCAAGGTTAAGGTAATCAGATGAAAAATGCCCAAGATCGACGAAGCCATTGGAGCAGATGTAGATTTCTGTTCCGGCAGGAATGGTTTCTCCAAAGTAAGGAAAATCAAAAGGAAGAGCAAAGGACATGCTATCGTCATCCTCATAGAATTGCTGTTCTGTTCCGCCACCAATGAACTGATGTGAGATTTTATGTTCGGTATAATAATCTATTTCCTGGATTTTAATACTTATCAATGCACAGAAATGATAGAGATCCATGTGCTGCGGGTAATAAAACTCTTGAGAGCCAGCTCTGCACTGCGCAATCCAGGAACCCTTCATCGATGCGTAGAATTCCTGTAAAAATTCCTCCCATTGAGTATCATTGGGAAAATCGATTATAGTTCCGTTATAATCTGAATCAAACTCATCCGAAAATTCCGGAAAATAAATAGCCAATCCATGGGCATGAGGCCAATCTGGATTGTGATCTTCTCGGATAACGGTCTTCCCTATCTCCGCAATCACAGCATCAGCTGCATTCTTAACAGAATTTTTATCTGAATCCCAGTATTCAATCATTGCCTGCGCAAAAGAACTCATGGCAGTGGCTAAAGCGTTCATGTTTTTCAAATCAACTGCGGACTTGGTATATAACGTATAGCACTGATCGATAATATCGGTGCCGAATTGAACAGCTGTCCCGTTGGGATTGCTTAATAAGCTGGGAAGAATCTCATCATAAGCCCAGCCTTCGGCGGACACGGATTCTTCGGAGCCAACCATGACTTCACCGTTGTCCCTGAGCTCATAAGCCACCTCGACCATCCCCATCAAGGCTGCATCAAATCCAATTAAATGGACATTTCCACTTGCATTCAAAGCGCCCTGAAGTTCATCCAAATACAATGCATCCCCTTCATCAGTGTAATCCCAACATACAGCTTTAATACTTATCTCGCTCTGTCTTCTCATTCCTTCTTTCGCCGTCTTCTCTTTTGGCGCCCTCCAGCCGCCACCATGATTCCAGAGAACAAGAGCATAATTTGTCGCAGGATAATTCGCTTTAGCCCAATTGATGAAATCTATTAAAGTTTGAGGGTCGCCTTGGTTCAGTTCACCTAAATCTTCAACCGCATTTTCAGGCGTGGGTTCCATGGCATGGGTAACATAAAATCGTTTGGTCGATGTCCAATTTTTATATCTGTTATCATAGCCGCTGATTCGGTCGAACTGAACGACAAGATTGACATCAGTACTGGAGCCTACCTCAGCAATCTCCAGCAAGTCATCTATAGCAGCCTGCTCAATATCATTGTCCGCATCAAGATAGACCATAAAGGTCCACTTTTGAACTGTGCTAAAATGTGCAATTACAGATTTATCCGAATCCAGAGTAATGCATAATGAATTGTCATTCTCATGACCCGAGGGTACATCACCAGACCAGTTCAAAAAAGAGCCGCCTGGACTTGGGAGAGCAGTTATGCAGACCTGTGTCCCACTGGAATGGGAATAGGCTCCTGGCATGGGATTTGTCGTCCCTCCCGAGGATGCGCTGATTATGAGCTCATAATTACCGAGAACAACCGAAAAATTGGCTTTTATCGCCTTGTCTCTGTCAACTGTAACTGAAAGAGGATTATTGTTTTCATGACCAGGCGGAATATCTCCTGACCATCCGCTGAACAGGTATCCGGGATCAGCCATGGCTTCCACTGAGACTATTTGACCATAGTCAAAAGGGTAACTTTCAGGCTCAGGAGCTGTTGAACCTCCTGTAGTCATGGATATTGTAAGAACATATTTTGAAGACCCGCAGAGCAGAACGCTTATGACATTAGTTTCTTGAGTAGAGCAACTTGTGTCGTTGGGAGTAATACTTGTATCTTGAGGCGATAAGCTAACAGATTGTGGGGAGACATAGGTGTAAACAATAAATGCATCCGAGCTTCCAATGAATCCACATGAGGAGTCAATCTCTCCTTCTGAATAAACCTTTAAGATAAAAAAATCATAGTCGTCTTGATAAGTTGGGCGTGTGTAACCTGCAACCACATAAACTCCATCTGTTATTATCTGGAGAGAATAAGCGGTCTCGTAGCTTTCTTGCCCTCCATAGGTCCTTTGCCATTCTATCAAACCATCTGAATCAAGCTTTAAAATCCAAAGATCACCTCCTCCAGCACCATACGACCAGGTATCTCCTGCAATGACGTATCCTCCATCGCTTGTCTGTTCTACAGAACGAGCATAATCTGCATGGCTTCCTCCATAGAGCCGCTGCCACTCTATCGAGCCATTCGGGGAAAGTTTTAAAACCCAAAAATCATTGCTCCCGGCACCGAAAGAGCGAGTGTAGCCCGCGACAACATATCCTCCATCAGTCGTCTGCTGGATTGAACGCACACAATCATCAAAAATTCCCCCATAAGTTCTCGCCCATTGAGCATTGAGATTCATAAGTGAAGAAAAAAACAAAATAAATATTAAGCCGAAAATAACTCTTTTCATTTAATTCTCCCAAAATAGCATACTTCTATTTCTTCATTCTTTATTCTTGGAAGAGGACCATATTTTTTAAAAATGGCCCAAGCTCGTCTATCTAATTTGTCCTTTTTTGTGAAGAAAAGACTTCTGGCACTTTTTGTTAACAATTTTTATTTTCCAAACCTAAGCATTAATTATAATCTGTTGAATGAATTATAGATTAGAGAAAAAAAATTTTTGTCAATAAAAAATCGTAAAATTGCGTCATGAGCACACATCAAGAGTATTCCCCCATTTCGAACCGGTTTTAGGGTTAATTTGGGCTGCAATCTCAAGGGGTAATTTTACAACGTCCGTCAATTTTAATATGGTCGCTTGGCCACTGCAATAAAAAAGCAATTTCCTTTCCCTCAATATAGATGTTTTCCCCAGGTTTCTTGACTTTCCCCTCATCCAATTCTAACATGTAGCCATGAAAGTCAGCTTCAAGCTGAAAATAGTCTTTTTCTCTCTGGCTTTTTTTTCCCTTCGAGCATTCCCCGTGGACAAAACCACATCGCTTCTCATCGAAGAAAAAATCCAGAAACACATAAGTGAGATCATAAAAATCCGTCGCTTCCTCCACATGAACCCGGAACTGGGTAATCAGGAGTATCAAACAGCGAAGCTGGTGGCGTCCAAGCTCATGTCATCGGGCCTTGAGGTGAAAACCAATGTGGCCAAGACTGGCGTTGTCGGCCTGCTTCGAGGTGAAAAACAGGGGCTGACCGTCGGCTACAGGGCTGACATGGACGCCTTGCCCATTCAAGAAATGGCGGATGTCCCCTTTAAGTCTTTAAACGCGGGAGTGATGCATGCCTGCGGACACGACATTCATATGTCCATAGCTTTGGGAACCGCTATGGTCCTCTCTGCCTTAAAAGACAAAATCAAGGGCAACATCAAATTTATTTTTCAACCCGCTGAAGAAGGTTCAGCCCAGGAGGAAGAGGGAGCAAAGCTGATGATCAAGGAGAAAGTTCTGGAAAATCCCTCTGTCGGTGCGATCTTTGGACTCCATGTCTGGCCTGAAAATGTAGGTGAAGTTTTCTTCTCTCCGGGTCCCATAACCGCAAACTCTGACTGGTTCCGAATGACCATCACAGGAAAAAGCTCCCACGGCGCTCGTCCCTATGAAGGGATCGATGCCATCGTCGTTGCCGCGGAGGTCATTCAAAGCCTCCAGGCCGTTGTCAGCCGGACAATCGACCCCACCGACCCTGCAGTGCTGACCATTGGGAAGATTGAAGGCGGCACAACGTCAAACATCATCGCCGAAGAGGTCTATCTTGAGGGCACTGTCAGAACCCTGAGCGATGAAAACAGAAAGAAAATCCCTAAAGCGATAGAAAATATCGTGAAAGGAATTACCCAGTCTTTCGGAGCAGAATACACCTTGATTTACAGAGAAGGCTGTCCTTCGGTCTACAACCACCCGGAATTGGCTGCGATCATGCGGCCGACTCTCGTCGATGTCCTTGGGGCAGAGAAAGTGAAAGGACTGCGTCCCCAAATGATTGCCGAAGACTTTTCCTATTTCTGCCAGAAGATTCCTGGCTTCTATTTTTTCCTGGGCGTGAAAAATCCCGCAGAGGAAACCATGGCCCCTCTCCATAGCCCTTATTTCAATTCTGACGAACAAAGCATCCCTTTGGGAATCAAAATCATGTGCCACCTCCTCCTGGATTGTCTGGAGCGGCAGAGCACTGCTGAATATGAATACCAGTAAATCTCTAAGCTGATGCCTTTTCCCTTCCTTTTCTTGGCATTGTCACTGGCGTTAGGAATTTTCTTTGCCTCTTTTCTGTTTCTTCCCACGCTGTCCTGCGTTGTGGCGCTTCTCTTCTGCCTCGGCTGCGCCTGGCTGTTTTATGTATACAGAAGAGACAAACTCTGTTTTATTTTTATTCTTTTGACGACTCTTTTTTTTGGCGCAAGCCTCTATTCCTTCTCCAACAGGAGTTATGAAGAAAATTCTCTGCGGAAACTCAAACATGCGGGTTATCTCGATTTTTATGGCAGGTTATCCCGATCGCCCGACCACGGTCGGGAGAACGATTTTCTTTTTTTAAAAGTGGAAAAAGTCGCCTACCAGAATAAGGTGGAAGAAGTGAGAGGGAACCTTCGGGTCTCAATTCCCCGTTCTTCAGAATACGCGACACCTCTCAACCTTTTCGTTACGGACAAAATCAAGGTCTCGGCGCGCATCTTGCCCTATAAGGGATTCAGAAATTTCAAGACACCCACCTTAGAGGCCTACCTCAAAAGCCAGAAGATCCACAGCAGGGCCTTTTCCAAAAGTCTTCTTCTCGTGCAAAAACTGGAATCAGGGAGAGAATATTTCCCTCTCCGCCTCATCTCAGCCCTTCGCCAGAAATTACAGCGTCAAATCGAAAAGCATTTTCTCTCTTCAGACACAAATTCTCTCTCCTCTCAAGGAGCCGTTCTTGAGGCCCTTCTTCTCGGGGAGAGAGCGAGAATGGATCCCGCCGTGACTCTCTCCCTTCAGAATGCCGGCATCTTTCATCTCTTTGCCATCTCTGGAGCCCATATCGCCATTCTTTCTTTCTTCCTTTTCTCATTCTTCAAGCTCTTGAGAGTTCCCCAGCGTCTCTCGTATCTCCTCCTCATAGGCTTTCTTCTTTTCTTTGCTTTTTTGGTGGAAGGAAGGCCTTCGGTGATGAGGGCCACAATCATGACTCTGATTTTTCTCTTGGGCAAACTTATCTGGAAAAAGGTCAACCTCATCAACACCATCTCCGTCGCCGCCTTCTTTCTCCTTCTGGCCAATCCCTTCAACCTCTTTGATCTCGGCTTTCAGCTGACTTTTGCCGCCACTTTTTCCATAATTATTTTTTTCCCGAAAATCATCAAATCCCTTCCCAAGCTTCCCTTAAGAATCAGCGAAATCTTTGCCCTCTCCCTCACCGCCCAGCTTGGGGTTCTTCCTCTTATCGCCAGCTCTTTCAACCGGGTGACCTTTTCCTCCCTCATCCTCAATTTTGTCGCCTTGCCTCTGGTAGGAATCATCATGGCCACCGGCTATATTTTCCTTCCTTTCTCTTTTCTCAGTCCAACTCTGGCTCAACACATTGCCAAGGGCATAAAATATCTCATAGATTTGCTCATCATGTATTCGCATTCTCTGGATAAAGTCTCCATGGTTTCTTACCGGATTCCCACCCCCCATAAGCTCACCCTGCTGGGTTATTTCCTCTTTCTTTATCTTCTGGCCTTTCCCCCAAAATTCAAGAGACAGAAACTTGTGCTTGCCCTTTGCTTTCTTGCCTTCCTGGGCATCACCATCACTTATCCGTTTCCATCCCTGTCCAAAAACCTGAAGCTCATTCTGATCGATGTCGGACAGGGAGAATCCATGCTTGTCGAATTCCCGGGGCAAAAGAAAATGCTCATCGACGGCGGCGGTTTTCCTGAAGGAAGCTTCGACATCGGAGAAAATGTCGTCTCCCCTTTTCTCTGGAGAAAAGGAATCAAAAAAATTCATTATCTGGTCCTGAGCCATGCCCACCCCGACCATCTCAACGGACTCATTGCCGTGGAGAGAAACTTCAAGATTGGCGAATACTGGGAAGCCTTCAGCCCGACCCGCAGCCAGACTTACAGGGAATTAAAAAGGCTAATTCCAGAGTCTGTTCCGCGCAAAAGACTGTTCCGCGGCGACTCCCGCCAAGAAAAAGATATCACAATCGATGTTCTCCATCCTGAGCGGGGGAATCCTTACGTGGGCAGCGCGGACAACGAACAGTCTCTGGTGCTCAGAATCACTTACGGTAAGACTTCTTTTCTTCTTACCGGCGATATCGGCATGGATTCGGAAAAAGCGATTATCGAACATGCCGATGATATCAAGTCTCAGGTTCTAAAATCCCCCCACCACGGAAGCCGCTCTTCAAGTTCGAATGCCTTTCTGGAGAGTGTTGCCCCTGGCATCGTTGTGATTTCCGTCGGTGAAGGGAACAGCTACGGATTCCCCAATCAAGATGTTCTCGAAAGATATCGCGCCTTGGGAGCGAAGGTTTACCGCACCGATATCCAGGGAGCCATCGAGGTCTCATCGGATGGCCGGAAGATTTCTGTGCGGACAGCCGCATTTTTTTCTCTCCCTGATTGACATAACTCTTTTTATTTTATAAAATTACGGCATAGAGAAAAAAAATGAGTCTCAAAAAAACAACCTTGGTGTTTTCTCTCCCTTTATTCCTTTCTTCTATTCTCTTTTCCCAAAACTTAGTTGACTATGCCAAAAGAGAAAGAGAAAGAAGGGAAAGTTTAAAAGGCAGAAAAGTCATCGTTGTCACTAATTCTGACTTGAGAGGTCTTAAGAAAAGGCCGGCTATCGATGTCCCTCCTCCATCAGCTTTCACGCCTGAAATGCCTCCAGAAACAACTCCCCCTGCGGAAATGGCTCCTGAAGCAGCGCCGCCTGGAACCCCAGAAAATTTATCCGAAGAAGATGCTCAAAAAATGATTGCTGATCTTGAGGAAAAGCTGGTTCACGCCGGAGAATACGTCAGCCTGTTAAGCACAAGGCTGAACGGCCTCTGGCAGGAATTCTACAGCATGGATGATACGGCCGACAGGAGCAACATCCAGAGAGAAATCAGCGAAATTTCGCAAAGAATCGAAATGGCTCAAGAACAAGAGAAAAAAATTAGGGAAGAGCTGGAGAGGCTGCGCGGACAAATCATAAGATAAGTCCCAGATCAAAAGTCAGAAGCTGAGAGTAAGGCTTCCAGATTTATCTCCCAATCATTCCAGCCCCGCTTCAAAGCTGATATCAGGTGTTCCAGAATGAGGAAATACTTTCAGTTTTCTCTCGAAAATTTTCCTTAAGGGCTTTCCCGGGCTTGAAGAGGGGAATGCAAACCCGACAGACAGTCTCAGGATTTCTCTTCCTTTGAACTCAGGGTCACGGGCATCGATAAAACGAGGAAAATAGATTCTTCGGGTATAGATGTATTCTTTTTCAGGCTCCCATCGCGAAGGAGGAATCTCGGGAAGGTGGTTATCGTAGAAAAGAAGGTTACTGCGATGCCAGAAGTGCACAAAAACGCTGCATTTTTCTTCGACCTGGACATAATTTTTCTTTGTCCTCCACTTGTACTCCATATCGACAAGCAAATTATCTGTTAAAACGGCTTCAGAAAAGCTGACCTCAACGGAGACGCCCTTCACCTGCGATCCATCTTTGCAGTGCGGAAGGAAAACCTCCAGCGAAAGCCCCAAAAGAAGAAAAAATATTATCTTTTTTATCCTCATTTTCTCAACGAACGATCCCTTCTGCCCTAAATCCTGAACTTCCTCTCGACCAAGGACTATCTTTCGCGGCTTCATCCCTATCAATTCGCTTCTCCAAAGAAAAAGCTCACCTGAAAGGCCTCGCTTCCCTTTAAATTTATTAGCGCCGCTTCTTTCCAGAAATTCCTGTCTTGGTCGGTCAAGCTAGGAACCATCTTTTTCCCTGTGATGAGAAAAGAGATTTGATAGAGTGAGGAAGGGAGGCGCTGGTTTCCGTCCTCCGAAGCCCACGGTGGTGAGTGGGAGGGTCTTTGGCGAGGAAGGACGGAAACCAGCACTCTTAGAGTTGGTTTTTGTCATCATATGCCTTCACGGAAAAAAGATGCTTACGTCAAGCTAATCGAGCTTGATCTTTTTTACCGGGAAAATATGCGGAATATTGTTCTCGTTGAGCACTTTGTTGAGCGCAGGAATGTCAACCTCAATGACCCTGTTGATCCTCTCCACCAATGATCTCAGCTCCTCGGTGATTTGCGGAATCTTCTTGACCTGGCGCTCAGAAGGTGCTCCGGTATAGCCTCCAATGGACCTGGCTAGGCTCCCCAGCCGTCCCATAACCGAAGCGCGAATTCCCCCAAAGCCTGCTTCGCGGTCGCCTTCAAGTTTCAAGCGAATGTCTTTGATTTCGTCCGCCATGGCCTTGATCTTATCCGTAACGGTTTGAGGAACATCCGGGAGCTTTTTCAGAGCCCTGTCCAGCTTCTCGAGCTCATTCCTGATATATTCCGAAGTCGTTCGTGCCGCTGAGAGGGCCGGATAGCAATTCTGAAGGCTGAGCAGCGCATCATGCTGGGCTTTCCTGTCTTCGAAAGAAATGTCGATCCTTGGGTCGCCTTCGACGGTCACCGACTTTGTCGTTTCCTGGCCAGCGGCTTTGAGTGTCACCCTATACTCCCCGGGCAGAACAAACGGCCCTGAGGCTCTGAAGCGGCCCATCATCCCCTCCACCTGTGCCGCCGGCGGTCCATACCTCAAATCCCAGGTGAAGCGGTTGATGCCTGCATCCTTTGTCCCGTCGAGTTCTCTGACCTCTCGGCCCTCGCCGTCCTGGACAACTATCTTGACGCTCTCATTCGGCTCTTCCTTCAGGTAGTAGCTGATCATCGCCCCATAGGGAGGATTCAGGGCGACAAAGATTTTGTGGCCCAGAGTGCCTTTGTGGTAATAAGGGCTGTAGATCACCGCATTGCGGATATCAAAAAGATAGCTCCTGGAAGCGAGCACCTCAGGAGTTGACTGTTCCAAAGGAGTAATATCATCCAGAATCCAGACGCTCCGGCCGTGCGTGCCAAAAATCAGGTCATTCTCCCTGGGATGAACGGCGATGTCATCCACGGGAACAATCGGAAAATCATTCTCAAACTTTATCCAGTTTTTTCCCCGATCTATGGAGAAATAAGCCCCCCGCTCTGTTCCGACAAAGAGAAGGTTGGGGTTGCGCGGATGTTCTCTGATCACGTTGACAATGCCGCCTTCAGGCAGGCTTCCGGAAATATTCTTCCAGCTCTCGCCATAATCGGCTGAGACGAAAACGTAAGCTTTAAAGTCATCGTTGCGGTGGCCGTCAAAGGTGGCATAGACTGTCCCTTCCTCAAAGCGGGAGGCAACAAGCCGCGTCACATAGGTCAATTTGGGCATTCCGGGAACTTTGCTGATCACATTCTTCCATGTTTTTCCGCCGTCGCGAGAGACCTGGACATTGCCGTCATCCGTCCCGACATAGAGAAGGCCTTCTCTAAGCGGCGATTCAGAAATGGTGGTGATATCCCCGTAGTAGGCGATTCCGTCATGACGGGAGAGCGTATCCCTGTCAGGAAGGATCCCCATAAGAGGCAACTTTTCTCTGTCCTGCTGGGTGGTGAGGTCAATCGAAGCTTCCCATGTCTCTCCTCTGTCTCTGGAATTAAAAAGCTTGTTCCCGCCAAAATAAATTGTCTTGTGGTCATGAGGGGAGATAAGGATCGGAGAGTTCCAGTTGAACCTGTAATTCTCGTTCTCATCCTCCGGCTCGGGCCTTATCGATTTACTCTCTCCTGTCTTTAGATCAAAGCGGAAAATGTTCCCGGTCTGCGATTCGGCATAGATGACGTTGTAATCCGTAGGGTCAACCTGGACGTAAAAACCGTCGCCACCGCCGACTCTGGCCCAGTCTTCGTTGGTAATTCCTGTCGCGTACCAGGTTGCGCTCGGACCCCCCCAGCTTCCGTTATCCTGCAGCCCGCCATAGACATAGTAGGGCTTGCGCATATCAAAGCCGACCTCATAGAACTGCCCCAGAGGAAGGGAATTGACAAAATCCCAGGTCCGGCCGCGGTCATAGGAAAAATAGATTCCTCCATCTGAGCCGAGAATCATATGGTTGGAATCTTTTGGATTAATCCACATCGCATGATGGTCGCCGTGGACTCTTCTGACATAATCGGTCCGAAATGTTTTTCCTCCGTCCTCGGAGACATACATCGAAGCGCCGAGCACCCAGATTCTCTGGTCGTTGGCAGGGTCGATACGGATCTTGCTGTAGTACATCGGCCTGGGGTTGGTGCTGGACATTTGCTGCCATGTCATCCCCTTATCATCAGAGCGAAAAACGCCTCCCTGCCTGTGTTCGATGATGGCATAGACAATACTAGGGTTGCTGCGGAAGATATCGATTCCGATCCTGCCTGTCGCACCCGAAGGCAACCCGTTTGTCAGGAGCTGCCAGGTTTCTCCGCCGTCTGTGGTCTTGTAAAGTCCACTCCCAGGCCCTCCTCCGCTAAAGCCCCAGCCCCGGCGCTGCCTCTGGTAGGCTGCTGCATACAGCGTATCGGGATTTTCCGGGTCCATAGCCACATCGACAAAGCCTGTGTTTTCGTCAATAAACTTGGTGTTGACCCAGGTCTTTCCCGCGTCAACAGTCTTGAACAAGCCTCTTTCCTTGTTCGGTCCCCAGAGATGCCCAAGGGCAGCGACATAAACGATGTCGGGATTGGCAGGATGAATGACGATACGGCCGATGTGATGGGTATCCCGAAGACCCATGTTTTTCCATGTTTTTCCGCCGTCGCTGGATTTATAAACGCCGTCTCCCCAGGAAGAGCTCTGACGGTTGTTGGGCTCTCCCGTTCCAACCCAGACAAGATCCGGATTGGAGGGAGAGACTGTCACATCGCCGATCGTGCTTGTGTTCTGGTCATCGAAGATGGGGTCCCAGGTCACACCGTTATTGACTGTCTTCCAGACTCCCCCTGAAGCCGTGGCCACATAAAAGACTTTTGGGTCGCTTTCGACAACAGCAAAATCGTCAATCCTGCCTCCCATGTTGGCTGGGCCAATACACCTCCATTGAAGCCCTTTAAGCATGTTGGATGTCAAAAGAGGCTCATCATCCTTCTTCACTTTTTTCGCGCCAATAAGAACGCCAAGGATTATAACAATACTCAGGACCAGCAAAAATTGATGTGAAAAATTTCCTTTTCTCAAATTTTCTCCTCCTTTTTAGTAAGCTCGTTCAGCCAGAATGGCCATTTTTTTGTTGCTAAAATTATCACAAGACAAAAGCCCGTGTCAAAGATAAAAAAGGAAGGCTCAGGCAGAGTGGCTCAAGACAGAAAAGCGGCGTGTTTTTGAACCGCATAGCCGGAGCCCTGTATTTAATCTCATTCAGTTTATCATCCAACTTGATTCTCTTCCTTTTCTTGGAGAAATGTATCTCTTCAGACTGCTATTTTATTGCCGGCCTATTCTATGCTGTGCGGAGGCTATGCGGTGAAAAAACCGTTTGAAGGCTGAGCCGGGCACGGTGCAGAAAAAGGGGACTGTCCCTCTAATAAAAAGGGACAGTCCCCTTTTTCTGTGAGCGAAGCCTGAAACCGAGCCGCTTTTGCCTCGCTGGGGAAAAAGCGGCGTGTTTTTGAACCGCATAGCCGGAGCACCTTGAAAGAGAAAATTGAATGGTGTATAGTCGCCAGAGGATGAAGTTTCTTTTCTTCTTACTCTCTTTTCCTTACCGCACAGGATGCCAGTTAAAAAATTGGCTATACAATCGGAAATTTCTCACGCCTCAAAAAGCTCCGCTTCCGGTCATCAGTGTCGGGAACATCGCCTTTGGCGGAACGGAAAAAACCCCCATGGTCGTAAACTTAATCTCGTTTCTCGCCCAGCGCGGCTTCAAGCCAGCCCTTGTTTCCCGAGGATACAAAGGCAAGTGGGAAAAAAAGGGGGGCGTTCTTTCCGACGGAAAAAATATCTTTGGAAGCTGGCTGGATTCAGGAGACGAGCCTTTTCTGGTGGCCCAGAATATTCCGTCTGCCGGAATCTTTATCGGCAAGAACCGCCTTGTCTCTTGCCGCAGAGCCGCGCAATCCGGTTTTGGCATCGCTGTGCTCGACGACGGCTTTCAGCATCGGCGCCTTCACCGTGACCTGGACATTGTCCTCTATGACCCGGACGAGACGATTGCCCTGCGCGAACACGTCACTTCCCTGAAAAGAGCTCATATTCTCCTTATAAAAAAAGGCGCGAATTCCCAAAACATAAAGCAGCGCTTTCCGAAAATCTGCACTCTCGAATACTCCGTGCGAAGCGCAGGGCTTTTCAAGGTAGGGCAAGAAGAGATGATACAGGTCGAAAAATTCCGGGAGAAAAAAAATTTAGCTTTCTGCGCCATAGCTCAGCCCGAACGGTTTCGCTCCACACTCCAGAAGGAGGGCCTTCAGCCGCTCGCCTTCCTGAAATTCGCTGATCATCATTCTTATCCGCCGTCCTCTGTTAAGAAAATCAAAGATATATACCAAAATACTCAAGCCGGGGCGATCATCACCACCGAGAAAGACGCGGTCAAGCTCGCTGACAAAGATAAGTTTAAAGACCTCCCTTTCTATTATTTGAAGATCGCCCTTGACCTGGATCACGAATTCTATCCAGAGTTCGTTCGCCTGCTCCAGAACAGAGGTATAAGTGCCTGAGATGCCGGGATTCAGGGAACGAACGGTATACTGGGTTTTCAAACCCGTTAGAGCTCTGTTTGCCGTTCTTCCCCGAAAGATATGCCTTTCCCTGGGCCGGTCTCTGGGCCTCATTTTTTACCACCTGGATAAAAAACATCGGCGGATCGCTCTCTCTAACCTGAGCATAGCCTTTGGTGCAGAACTCTCCGTCTCCGAGCAGAAAAAAATTGCCAAGAACTCTTTCAGGCATTTCGGCGAGTTTCTTGCGGAGGGCATCAAGTTCCCTTGCCTTGACGAAGAAAAAAAGAATGGACTCATCGATGTCGAGGGCGAAGATTACCTCGACAAAGCGCTTCAGGAAAAAAGAGGTGCCCTTCTTTTTTCAGCGCATTATGGAAACTGGGAAGTTGCTCAACACTTTCTATCCAAAAAGGGCGAATTCAGTGTGGTCGCCCGGCCGCTGGATAATAGGCTCCTTGAAAAAGAACTTTTCAAGCTCAGGACAGGTTTGGGAGCAAAGGTTATCTACAAGCTTCAGGCGACAAAAAAGGTTCTTCAGGCGCTCCGGGCCAAGGAAATGGTTGTTTTTTTGATCGACCAGAACGTTCTCAGACAGCAGGCCGTCTTTGTCGATTTCTTCGGCAAGAAAGCGGCCACAACGCCGGCTTTGGCCGCATTCTATCTCAGGACAAAATCTCCTCTTATCCCCGCCTTTTGCTGTCCGACCTCAGCCAAGACCTATCGTATCCAAATCCTAAGTCCCCTGGAGATCCTCCCAGAAAAAGACCAAGATCAGGTATTGAAAATCACTCAGACATGCACTAATATCATAGAAGCTCAAATTCGCAGAAAACCTGACTATTGGCTTTGGTTTCACAACCGATGGAGAACGAGGCCAAAGGAAGAAAGCAAACGATGAGAGACGACAACCGCGCTTTCGACGAACTCAGGCCGATAAAGATCAAGCCGGATTATCTGGATTTTGCTGACGGCTCAGCCCTCATCGAAATCGGCAAAACCAGGGTCGTTGCCGCAGCCACCATCGAAGACAAAGTCCCTCCCTTTCTCAAAAACAGCAGAGCAGGTTGGATCACAGCAGAATACTCCATGCTTCCCCGCTCCACGGAAAAAAGAACAGTCCGCGAAAGGTCGCTCACCCGTCTTTCCGGCCGGAGCCAGGAGATTCAACGCCTGATCGGGCGCTCCCTTCGCGCTGTGACCGACCTCATCGTCCTGGGCGAGAGGTCGATCATCCTAGACTGTGATGTCATCCAGGCTGACGGGGGAACACGCACGGCCTCGATCACATCAGCCTGCGTGGCTCTGGCTCTGGCCCTGAAAAAGATGCTGGACGAAAAAACGATCGACCAGATGCCCCTCAAACATCTGGTCTCTGGAGTCAGCGTAGGCATAGTCGATGGACAACCGTTCCTTGACCTCGACTACGCTGAGGACTCAAGAGCGGAGATCGATATGAATGTCGTTGAAACAGAGAGAGGGCAGCTGGTGGAAGTCCAGGTCGCAGCAGAGAAAAATCCTTTCTCGAGAAAAGATCTTTCGACTCTCCTCACCCTGGCAGATAAAGGAATCAAGGAAATTATCCAGATTCAGAGAGACATCCTCAAGAAAAAGAGTCTGCTTTTCATGGCTTACAGATAAGACGGAAAGAAAGAGATGAGCCGCATTCTGGTCACAGGAGGGGCTGGATTCCTGGGCAGCCATCTTTGTGAAGCTCTGCTCGAAAAGGGCGAAGACATCATCTCCGTCGATAATTTTTTTTCTGGAAGCAAGGATAACATCCGCCATCTCATCCCCATTCTCCATTTCGAAGCAATCCGCCATGACATCATCCACCCGCTCTTTGTTGAAGTCGATCAAGTCTACCACCTTGCCTGTCCAGCTTCGCCCATCCATTATCAGGACAACGCGATCAAAACGGTCAAAACCAACGTCATGGGCACGGTCAACATGCTGGGCTTGGCTAAAAGGACAAAGGCCCGTATCCTGTTCGCGTCCTCCTCCGAGATCTACGGCAACCCAAAAGTTCATCCTCAACCGGAAACTTACTGGGGCAATGTCAATCCGGTCGGATTCCGAAGTTGCTATGATGAGGGGAAAAGAGCCGCTGAGACGTTGATGATGGATTATCACCGCCAGAACAAGGTGGACATCAGAATCGCGAGGATTTTCAACACCTACGGCCCCCGGATGGCCATCGACGACGGAAGAGCTGTCAGCAACTTCATCGTCCAGGCTTTAAGAGGAGAGCCCCTGACCGTTTACGGAGAGGGAAGTCAGACCCGGTCTTTCTGCTATGTTTCTGATATGGTTCAGGCTCTGATCAAAATGATGGGTACAGAGGACGTTACAGGGCCTGTGAATTTAGGCAGCGCGGATGAAATCACAGTGCTCTCATTGGCCATAAAAATCATCGAGCTCACAAAAAGCTCCTCGAAGATTGCCCACAATCCGCTGCCCCCCGATGACCCTATCCGGCGCTGCCCTGACATCACCCTGGCCAGAGAAAAACTCGGCTGGCTTCCAAAAACAGGCCTCGAGGAGGGCCTGCTGAAAACAATCGATTATTTCCAAAAAAAGTTGAGCCTGAAAAAAAGATAGCCAACACCGATCTCTTGGGACATCTCCATTTTCCATGTCCAAGAATGACTGTTGCCGTAAGCGAAGACCCAATCCTCCAGAAAACTTCAATCCTGAGTTATGTAAGGAGTCATTCGAAACTCCGAGATCCTTAACATGATTTTCCATATCGAAAAGAACATGTTATTCGCCCAGGAAAAGGTCTTTAAAAAAAGAAAATAAATAATTATAATGGTGATTCTCATATTTGAGTCCTCCCTTTAAAGAGGAGGATTCCAAGGAGGTGGCGATGGCCCTCATCACTCAACTCGTCATAATAGGCATCATAGTCGTTGTCTTAGCCCTGGTCATTCTTCTCTTGGCCAAACAATACCGGAAAGTTGGCCCCAATGAAGTCCTTATTATTTCCGGCGGAAGAAAAAGGACTGTCATCGAGCCGGATGGCACAAAAAGAAAAATCGGCTACCGCTATCGTCTCGGCGGTGGAACTTTTGTCCTGCCTTTCCTCGAAGTCGTCAACTTCCTGCCTATGGAAGTCATCACCCTGAATATCAAGACTCCTGAAGTACTGACCAATGGCGGTGTGCCCATCATGGCTGAAGCCACAGCCCAGGTCAAGATCGACTCCTCCGACCATTCCATCCGATTGGCTGCAGAGCAATTCTTAGGTTTGGGAAAGGAAGGGATCAGGGACGTTTCGGTGACCATCCTCGAGGGAAAAATGCGGGAGGTCATCGGCAACATGACCGCAGACGATATTTATAGGAAAAGAGGAGAATTTTCGGCTAAGGTCACAGAGGCAACCCTGAAGGACTTTTCCCGAATGGGCTTGACCATGATGTCCTTTGCCCTCAAAGACATTAGCGATACGCAAGGGTACCTGGATGCCCTCGGCAAGCCTCAAATCGTTGCGGCCAAGCGCGATGCGGCGATCGCAGAAGCCGAGACTCAGAAGGAAGCCACGATCAAATCGTCTCAGGCCCGCAAAGAAGCAGAGGTTGCCAAGCTTGCGGCAGAAGCTCTGATCGCCAAAGCCCAGTGGGAGAATGAAGGCAAAAAAGCCGAATCACAGGTTGCAGTCAACCAGAAAAAGGCTCAGGCAGACCTCTCTTACGAACTCGAGCGTTTCAGAATGTCCCAGGACATCAAGAAGGAAGAAGCCAAGGTCATGCTTATCGAGAGAGAACAGGCGATAAAGATTGAGGAATTGGAAATTGCCCGCAAACAGAAAGAGCTCGAATCCACGGTCGTCAAGCCAGCCGATGCCCGGAAATACCAGCTCAAGGCCGAGGCAGAAGCTGAAGAATACCGCATATTGGCTGAGGCCAAAGGGAAAGCCGAGGCGCTGAAACTTGAGGGCGAGGCTGCCGCAGAGGAGCTCAAGCAAAAAGGCCTGGCTGAGGCTGAGGCGATGATGAAAAAGGCTGACGCCTGGCAGAAATACAACCAGGCCGCTCTTTTTGAAATGTACCTCAAGATACTCCCTGATTTGGCTAGAGCCATCTCCGAGCCTCTGTCCAAAGTAGATAAAATTGTCGTCGTCGGAGGGGATAAAAATTTAGGAACGACCAAAATCACCTCCCAGGTGGCAGAAGTTCTGGCTCAAATGCCCGAAGTTGTCAAGTCCCTGACCGGAGTGGACTTGAAGAAATATCTCAAAGACAAATTCTCTCCTGAAGAAAAAGAAGAGAAATAACCATTCCTTAAAAAAGCAGGTCAGTCATGATATCAGAAAAGGCTAATCAAATCGGCACATCTCCGACACTCAAAATTACAACCAAAGCCAAAGCGATGAAGGCGGAAGGAATCGATGTCGTCGACCTCAGCGTTGGAGAGCCGGATTTCCCCACGCCCGAACACATCAAAACTGCTGGCATCCGGGCCATCGAGCAGAATTTCACCAAATACACAGAAACCGAGGGAATCCCAGCCCTGAAGGAAGCCATCATCACCAGGCTCAGTGAAGATTTTAGCCTGAGATATGCCAGGAACGAAATCATCGTCTCCACGGGCGCAAAAAGCTCCCTCTTCCACCTCATTCAGTCCGTTGTCAACGAAGGCGATGAAGTCATCGTCCCTGCACCCTACTGGGTCACCTACCCTCAGGCTGTGGCGCTGGCCAAAGGCAAAGCTGTCATCATCCCGACCAAGGAGGAAAACGGCTTTCTCCTGACCCCAGACCAGCTCAAGGATGCTATTTCTCCCGCAACCAAGGCCTTAATCCTCAACAACCCCGCCAATCCCACAGGTGCCGCTTACCAAAAACACGAGCTGGAAGCCCTGGCTGACATCATTCCCGACGAGGACATCCTCGTTATCGCCGATGAAATTTACAGCAAAATCATCTACGACGACTTCCGTTTTGTGAGTTTTCCTTCCTTGGGAGAGGAAATCAAAAAAAGGACTATCCTCATCAGCGGGGTCTCAAAATCCTACTCCATGACCGGGTGGCGCATAGGCTTTGCGGCCGGTCCGGCAGAAATCATCGACACCATGGCCAAAGTCCAGAGCCATACCACCTCCAATCCCTGCTCCATCTCGCAAAAAGCAAGCCTGGAAGCCTTGTCCGGACCCCAGTATGATGTCTCCAGGATGACGGCTGAATTCCAGAGACGGAGGAATTATCTCTTAATGAGACTTCAGACTATTTCCCATGTTTCCTGCTTCAAGCCCCAGGGCGCATTCTATCTTTTCCCCAATTGTTCCTATTACTATGATAAAGAATTCAACAATATCCAGATTCGAAACTCCTACGGAATGGCTTACTACCTTCTGAGAGAGGCACGAGTGGCCATCGTTCCCGGTGATGCCTTCGGCGCTGACGATTACATCCGCATCTCCTATGCCACGTCCATGGAAAACCTGGAGAAGGGTATGGACCGGATTATCGATGCCCTTTCCCGCCTCAAGACGGCCAAAAAGGTCAGGCGTATTGCCCTGAACAACACCCTAACCCGCTGGAAAAAGTCCGTTCCCATGGACTCCAGCATCTCGCTCAAGATGAAAGACGCCCTGGTGGCCGAAATGGAAAGTCATCTCAGCTACGAAAACTATTTTGAATGGAATGCCAACATCAACGGTGTTGTCGTTCAGTTGCGGACCAATATTGCCCATCTGAACGATTTCTGGATGGAAAACTGGTACCCGGCTCAACTGGAAGCGGATTTAGAGCCGCACGGCATCATCTACGCCGTTGACGGCATTGCCGGCCGCGAACCGCACGCGTACTACAACACAGAAACGAACACAGGCATTCTTGTCAACGCCGACAACTATTCTCCACTGCGGAGCATGGCCCTGGGGCTTGTGATGGATGTCTCAGAAAGATTGTTTAATGTCTACGCTGTCAGGGGTATGTCTGCCGATATCGACGGAAACGGGCTCGTTCTCATCGGCCCCAAGGGCACCAAAAAAACTGAGCTCTTCTTTGCCCTCCTCGAGGATGACCGATTCCGTCTGCACTCCAACGACACGGTCTTTGTCCGCTTTTCGGGAGGCGCGGCCCTGGCCGATTCTGTTGAACGGAAGCTCTTCCTGCCGACCAACACTGTCGAATCCTTTGCCCGTCTGGCAGCGCTTTTTGACAACAGCAAATGCGAGAATGTCATCATCCGCAAGGAGGACTGCCAGAACAGCGAATGCCTCAGGCTTGATGACTGCCGTCTTGACCGTGGTTCACCCTACTGCTACAAGGCATCTAAAGATGCCCATGCCCTTCTCGATCCTTACTGGATCCAGGGGCCGGCCAAGCATGTCAAAAGGACTTCGCTGCGCTGGATATTCATTCTTCGCTCCGATACTGTTTCTCCGCCCTCTGTGGAAATGGATAAAGACGATGCACTGCGCATTCTCGAATCCGGAGAAATCATAGGCATGAGACAGACCCTCAGTCCGGCCAAGAGCCAGCCTTTTTATAATCCCCATCTTCTGCTGAAGACCCCTGAAAGGGCGGAATTGCAGAGGAATTTCTTCGAAAGGCTTCTTGAAAGCTCGACATGCTATATGTTTAACAGCGGAGTTGCCTCAGCCGAGGATATCAAAAAAATTGTCAGCGGCGAGGCCAAGAAAGGATAGTTCGATAAGAAGGGATGTGTTTTTTCGATGAGCATTTATAACGAAGCCGCATACAAAAAATTCAGGGAAGAACTCCCCAGCGCTCTGAAAGGACCGAACATCAAGAGCGTGGACCTTGACTGGCTCGAATCCAAAGCCAAGGCCGCCGGAGTCAGGGCAAAAAACGGGTCTTATGGCTGGAGATCGGCCATATCCAGCCGGATTGGACCCAAGACTGTCTACCTGGGAAGCGAATATGTCAGGGTGCCCCGCCCCTCAGAGTTGCAGAAATCTTTGATTGCCAATGCGCCGGAGGAACTGGAAAAGGTGCTCCATCTGCTGCGCACCCTTCCTTTTTACCATATCCGGCGCCAGATGGGCGACAACGACTCTCATAACCCTTTCTGTAACCTCTATGTCTCTGAAGCAGACACCATCAACTACCGGCTAGGATACATGTGGGGAACAACTCTATTCAAGCCCGGAAAGCGGCCTGGCCCGGAGTTCATCATGATTCATATCCCCGAAGAGCATCAGCTCCGCCAGCAGGTGCTTGCTCTCCCTGAAGGCCACATCAACATTGCCCTTGGCACCGATTATATGGGCGAAGACAAAAAGGGATTTCTCCGCCAGGCGATGTGGTCGGCTGACGAGCGGGGCATGCTCGGCCTCCATGCCGGGACAAAGATCGTTACGGTCAGAGACAAAAACGACAGGCTTAAAACCTACGGCGTTTTCCTCTTCGGACTTTCGGCCACAGGAAAATCCACCTGGTCCTGCCACCAGCTTGGGCTTGACCATGGAAGAGGCGAAAAAACTCTCGTCACTCAGGATGATATCGTCTTCTTGAGAAAAGATGGTTCGGCCTTGGGAACAGAAGACAATTTCTTTGTGAAGACGGATGTCGAAAAAGAAAACCAGGAGGCGATGTACAATGCCTTAATCGACAAATCCGCTCTTTTTGAAAACGTGATGATCAAAGCCAGCGGCGATGTCGATTTCCTGGACGAAAGCCTGACGGCAAACGGAAGAGCAGTCATCCAAAGGAAAAAACTCAAGGTCAACATCAAGGGAAAAATGGTCGGAATTGACTCAGAGTCCATCAATCTGCCGCCGCTCGAGGACCTGGACGGCCTGATCTTCGCCTTTATCACCCGAAGAAACACGATCATGAGCTTCGCCCAGGAGCTCACTCCTGAGCAGGCCGTGTTAGCCTATCTCTGGGGGGAAAGCACGCACAGCTACGCCAGCCAGCCCGACAAGGCCGGAGAATCCGTGCGCACCGTTGGAACCGACCCTTTCATCGTCGGCTCCAGGGCAAAAAAAGTCAACCGCTTTTATGAAATCATCATGACTCTGGTCAGCAACCACCCGGATAAGCTCAAGTTCATGCAGTACAATACAGGCGGCATGGGAGAAATCATCGAGACATTCGAAGAAGGCGGCGCTAAGAAAAAGAGGCTGGTGCGGAAAGTGACCCGCGTCCCTATTCCTCTCATGGCTCAAATTCAGCGTGGCGATCTGCGCGGGACCAACCACTACGAGAAAAGTATTTTGGGGACGAAGGCGATCAAGGCCTGTGAAGGAAAAAGCATGGATGAATGGGATGTACGCAAGTACTATTCTGAGGAGCAAATCCAGCACTATATCAAAGACTTGGTGGACGGAAGGCGAAAGTTCACAGAAGAAATCGCTTCTGAAGGGCTCCGGGATGAAGTCCTCTATGCGGCTGAGCGGTCCTTCCGTATCGACAGAAGCGAAAGGAAATCTCACGTCGCTGTTGCCGAAGGCCCTGCTTCGGAGGCGAAGCCAGCCACATTCTGGGAATCCAAATCCAGGCCGCGGCGGGAGCGATTCGGACGCTATCGCTAAACCGCCTGCATCCTTTTTTCTATTTCCTGAGCCAGAAGGTGAAGGAGCAAGATATGAATCTCCTGAATCCTCGGCGTGCTCTTGGAAGGCACATCGAGGAGATAATCGGCCAACGGTCCGAGCTTCCCCCCTCCTTCTCCTGTCAGGGCCACGGTGAACAAGCCTCTTGTCTTGGCGGTTTTTAAGGCTTCGATCACGTTGGGCGAAGTGCCGCTTGTGGAAAGACCGACGGCGATATCTCCCCGGTCGCCCAGAGCTTCTATCTGGCGGCTAAAAACAAAATTAAAAGAGGTGTCGTTGGCGATGGAAGTCAAGGCAGATGTATCTGTCGTCAAAGAAATCGCCCGGAGGGGAGCCCTTTCCTTCAAGAATTTATTCACAAGCTCGGCGGCAAAATGCTGGGCTTGGGCTGCGCTTCCTCCGTTTCCAAAAATCAAAATCTTATGATCCTTTTTTAAGCTCTCGGCCGAGAGGCCTATCACCTTTTCAAAAAGATCTCCTCTGGCCGCAAAGAATTCTCCGGCAACCTGCCTCCATTCATCGATAACGTTTTGATAATCCATCGACCCTCCTTATGTCCGGCACGTAAAAAAGGGCTTTTCTTCTTTCTTCAGCCAGCCTGATTCATAACTCAATTTTCAGCCTATTCAGGATTATACGGCTGGAGCTGACAAGGCTGACAGGCTTCTGCATCTTGCCCTAATCCCGATTGGATGATGTCCCTGACTCGATCTCTTAATTCGGAAATTCTATCTTGTTTGAATCCCGCCACAGAAAGAGGGGAATGAAAAATCACCCTGATATCGCCTCTCTTGGCAAAAAAGGAGCCTTTGGGCATGAGTTCATAGGAACCTTTGATGCTCACCGGAACGATAGAAGCACCGCTGTTTAAGGCCAGTAAAAATCCACCCCGCTTGAATGGCTGAAGCTTCCCATCCCGGCTCCTCGTCCCCTCAGGAAAAATCAGGAAAGAGAAAGCCTTCTCCCTGATGACTCTTGAGGCCCGGTCAATACTTTCTTTTCCCCCTCTTATGCTTTTGCGGTCAACGGGGATAAAACCGGCCTGTCTCATGCCTTGGCTGATGACCGGAATCCTGAAGACTTCCTTCTTCAGGATGACTTTTAAGGATTTGGGGATGAGCATGAAAAGCAAAGGCCCGTCGACTAAACTCAAATGGTTGGACATGAAAACATATGCAGCTTTTTTTTCTATTTTTTCTATCCCAGAGACATCAAGCCGAATTCCTAAAACTATCTGACCGAGGCGCAAAGCCCATTTGCTGATGGAGAACAAAGGCTGTTCCCGCTTCATCAGGTAACAAAACAAAATAACTGGAATGAGAATGAGAATCGACAACAGGATGTAAATAACGAGAAGAATTATGGTTCGCATTTTTGGAGATTATACCATAGAACGGATATTTTTAAGAATGAGCAATCAAAAATTTTGATATTGCTTCTGGCTCAGGCAGATGGGCTCGAAGGCACGCCGTTAAAAACCTGAAGGGGAGCGAGGCCATCTCTGAGAAGTTCTCAGATAAGCCACACAAAATGGAAGAGAATCAATCAAGTTTACGTTTAACCAGCAGAGAGCCTTTTTATTTTGTTCAGGATTTAAAGGCAGGGACAAACTCTATCAGGAAAGGATTGGATGAATGCGGAGTTAAAAAGGAAGGATTTAAGGGATAAAGAATTTTGCAAGAAGTGGCTGAGGTGAGAGCAGATATCAGCTCGATTATGTTCCGGATTCGGACAGGAGTATGCGGGGCGCATGAAGCCAGGTGCCGTTGAAGTTGATCAGGTCATTGTCGAAGTCATCGACGGAATTGATCGCATAAAATCCTGCATAGAGATTGCTGGGATTATAAGTATAAGTCATCGAGCCGCCGTCTGCTTTATCCCGTCCCAGAGACACAATCAAAAAGTCATCAGGGCCTAAATCATCAGACGGAATGCCGTAAACTGTGCCAACAGCCATACCTGAATAAACCCTGTAAGGATTTCCCCATTTATCGTTGACAGGACAGCTTCTGATGTATGTGGGAGAAATAGACTGGATAAAAACACCTGTAGCGCTGATCGGCCCTGCTTGATTCCCTGAGTCAGGGGCTTCTCCTTTATCCGTGATGTAATCGGCAATAGCAGTGGCGATTCCGACCATGTCCTTCATGGTCTGCTTTTGCTTGGATTTCTGGATTGCCACGATAGCATTGGGGATGGTCAGGGCGGCAAGAATCCCGACCACAGCCACCACAACCAGAAGTTCAATCAATGTAAAACCCTTTGCGTTTTTCTCCATAACCTTTGGCTCGAGTATACTATTTTTTCCTCTCATCCGCAAAGCTTTTTTTAGCAACACTGTCCTTCCTTGGAGGCTAAATGAAAAAGGGCGATCCATCCTACGATGTATCGCCCCTCTTCAGCCAATCACAAAGGCTTCTAAGCAGAGCTGAGTTAAAATTATGTGCCGGTTGCAGCAGTCCTCGGAGCGCGGATCCAGGAGCCGTTCCACATCACCAGGTCATTGTTGAAGTGAGCCATGGAGCTGACAACAAAGAGCCCGGCTTCCGGGTCAGAGGGGTTGAAGCTGAAGCTCTCCAACTCCCTGTCGCGGCCGTAGGAGGCGACGAGAAAGTCATCCGTTCCAGCCCCAGTACATCCATAGTTGCCGTCGACAGCGGTGCCACAGTAAGCATAGAAATTGTTACCCCACTGGTCGTTGATGGGAAGAACCTTGACATAGAAGGGAGAAAGTGCGGTGTAAAAAGCAGCAGTGGCATTATAGGTGCCATCCTGGATCGGAGCTGCACCCGCGTCAGTCACGTAGTCGGCGATGGCTGTGGAAATAACGGTAAGGTCCTTCATGGTGCTTTTCTGCTTGGCTTTCTGGATGGCGGTAATGGCGTTGGGGATGAGCAGAGCGGCAAGAATTCCGATGATGGCCACAACGATCAACAGTTCAATCAGTGTGAAGCCTCTCACTTTTTTTAACATTTAAAAACCTCCTTTTTTTGAGTGACTTTATTTTCAGTCTGGCTCAAAATTTAAATGTTTTTTCACGATGCTTAATTAGTAGCAATATACGTGCCAATTCAGTTCAATCTTAACATATTGAAAATAAATAAATTAATACATAACTATCATATTTTTCAATTTAAAATGACAATTTATGTCTTTCATTTGACAAATTTTGGCGCTTTTTGAGATTCTTAGAATTCCCATCGACCGCTTTTCTGGAATTTTTCAGGGTGATTTTATGCTGTACTTCTCGATGAGATATCTCAAGGTGCGGTAGCTGATTCCAAGGAGGGAGGCTGCCTTCCTGAGATTCCCGTCCGTAGCCTGGCGAGCCTGTCTGATAAAATTCTTGGCGATATCATCAAGGTGAGAATTGAGCTTAAACCCGGATTCAAAAAGATACCCGGTATCGGGCTTCTTATGAGGAGAAAGCAGCTCTTCTGGAAGACTGTCCCTGGTTATAATATTCCTTTCTTCGATGGCCACAACTCTTTCAATCACATTCTCCAGCTCCCTGACATTTCCTGGCCAGTGGTAAGATTCGAAGATACTCATCACCTCTGGAGCAATTCTTTTCGCCCTCGTCCCCATTTTATCGCAGTATTTTTTTAGAAAGTGGGAGACAAGAAGAGGCAGGTCCTCCTTCTTTTTTCTTAAAGGAGGCATCTCAAAAGAGATGACATTCAGTCTGTAGAAAAGGTCTTCGCGGAATTTTTTTTCTTCGATTTTTCTTTTTAAATTCTGGTTGGTGGCTGCGATAATCCGGACATCCACAGGAATCTCTTCTGTGCCGCCGACTCTCCTTACTTTCCTATCCTGGAGAGTCCGGAGAACCTTCACCTGTGTCACGGGAGACGTCTCTCCCACTTCATCCAGGAACAGAGTTCCTCCCTCCGCCACCTCAAACATGCCATCTTTATCGGCCACGGCGTCGGTGAAAGCCCCTTTCATATGTCCGAAGAGCTCGCTCTCCAGAAGGCTTTCCGGAAGAGCCCCGCAATTTATGGATACAAACGACTTATCGCGCCGGCGACTGAGAACATGGATGGCCCTGGCCGCCATTTCTTTCCCTGTCCCGCTTTCCCCGGTGATGAGAATGGTTGAATCCGTTGGGGCTGTTTTCTCGATCAAGCTGTAGATTTCCCTCATCCTCTTGCTCTTGCCGACGATATTCTCGAAGCTGTACTTCTCCTTCAGCTCCTTTCGGAGCTGGATATTCTCCTTCCTCAGCCTCCACCGCTCCAGCCCCTGGGCGACGATGATCTTCAACTCTTCCACGTCAAAAGGCTTGAGAATATAATCCATCGCCCCCTCTTTCATCGCCTCTACAGCCTGCTTGATATTCCCGTAGGCGGTTATCATGATGACTGGAACGTCTGGTCTACTTTTTTTGACATGCCGAAGAACATCCATTCCGCTGTGCTGAGGAAGCTTTATATCGGTGAGGATGAGGTCGAAATTCTGGCTGTCCAGTAATTCGAAAGCCTTGGACGCAGAAAGGGCAGTCTCGACTTTATAGCCTTCCTTCTTAAAGACAACGTTCAGGAGGTCGAGAAGACTCTTCTCGTCATCGATGATGAGCAGTTTTTCCGTGTTGAACTCTCCTTTTTATCGATGCGTATTATAAACGATGACCTTTTGACCCCAGAGGGAGAGTTATGATAACCTCTGTCCCTTTATTGGACTCAGAGAGAACATCGATTTCTCCTCGATAGTCGGCAACGATGCGGCGGATAACGCCCATGCCGATTCCTCTTCCGTTCTCGAACCCTGAAAAAAACGGCTCGAATAACCTTTCTTTTTCCTCTTTGGACATACCCACTCCTGTGTCAGCAATTCTCAACCGGAGTTTGTCCTTTTTGATCTTGGCAAAGTCTATGGTCAATGTTCCGCCCGCGGGCATAGCTTTGAGAGAATTTTTGACCAGATTCCAGAAGAGCTGCTTAAACTGATTGCTGTTTCCGAAATAAGGAACGCTTATAACCTTGAAGTTCCCTTCCACATTCACATTCCCGTTCACCTCTCCACTTCTCTGAAGAAGCACGAGGGCTTCCTTCAGAATCGCTGAAAGATCGATGGAGGAGAAGGTTCTCTGGACAGGAGACGCAAGATTCAGGAACTGTTCGATGGATTGTGAAATTCTCTTGGATTCTTCGATGATGATGTTCATCAGGTCCCGCTGCTCTCCGCTCAATCCCAACTCATCTTTCAAAACCTGGACTGAGCCGGAGATGGCTGCCAGGGGATTTCGGATTTCATGCGCAAGCTGGGCTGAGACCTCTCCGGCAACAGCCAGACGCGTTTTGATCTCAAGCTCCTTTTGCGCCCGGCGCAGCTCGTCCCTGGTCTTCTGCAAACTTCCGGTCAGGATATTCATCAAAAAGGCCACGAGAAAAAAGGCACTCGAGGCTACAAAAATATTGTTGATGACAAGGCCAAGGGATATTTCCATGCTTTCTTCGGGACCTAAATAGGGAATGATTTCAAAATACATCAGATTGACAAGGATACCGAAAAATATGCCAGAAAGGGCAGCTGTCAGGTAGGCCGCACGCTTGGAGAGAACGATGCTCGCCGCGATAATTTCGAATATGTAAAGGAAGTAAAAAGACCCTTGCAACCCTCCTGAAAGATAAACGAGTGTTGTGATCAAAAGGAGGTCGAAGAAAATCTGAAGGCAGACCTGGGCGGTATAAAACTTGCCTGAGATATAGAGAAGAAGATAGACGAACGAGAGAAAATAGATAGTGAGAATCAGGAAGTAGAAAGGATTAAGCGGGAGAAAAATCGAAGTACTGGACTGAATGATAACCGCTGAGATGAGAAGAGAGGTGACAATGATCAGGCGAATAAGGATGAGTCTTAAGATGTCTTTTTTTTTTCTGGTTATCTTTTCAACTTCCTGAATTTCTTTCATTTCCAGGTATCTATTGACATCCTTATTCGCTTGCAGGTGGAGATTAATTTTTCTTTCTTATCTAATTCTTCTTTAAAACTGCTGCATCAAGTTGAAGACCGGGAGGTACATGGAGATAACGATCGCTCCGATCATTCCTCCGACAACGATCAGAAGAATCGGCTCCAAGACAGAAAGAAGGGAGCCGACTGCGCTCTCCACCTCATCGTCGTAAAAATCAGCCAGCTTGGTCAGCATCGTGTCAAGCTTTCCTGTGGCTTCCCCCACGCCCACCATTTGGCACAGCATATAGGGAAAACGGGCTCTTTCTCTCAGAGCATCCATAAGGCTCGCTCCGCCTGCCACCCGGCTTCGCGCTTCAAGGATATGATTTTCAATAACGATATTTCCTGATGTCGAGGACGTGATTTTCAAGCTCTCCAGCATTGGCACTCCACCCGTGAGAAGCGTGGCCAGGGTTCGGGTGATTCGAGACAGGGCGACTTTCTCGATCAATTTTCCGAAAAGAGGTATCTTCATCACGAAAGTATCTATACTCATCCTCCCCGTCGGTGTTTGCTTGAAATACCTGAAAAGAAAAATAAAACCGATCAGGCCGATGAAGACAGCAATCACATATCTCTGGACAAAATCGCTGATGCCCAACACCACCCTGGTCAAGATAGGCAAACTGGCTCCGAGTTCGAGAAAAATATTGGAAAAGATCGGCACGACTTTCCACATCATGAAAATCGTCACCACGACAGAAAAGGCAAACACAGCTGTCGGATAAGTCATCGCCTGCTTGACCTGAGCCCGCAACTTGACGATTTTCTCCAAATACTCGGATAGACGCCGCAACATGACATCGAGCGAACCGCTCTGCTCACCTGAAGCCACAAGATTAGAGTACAGGTCGTCGAAAACTTTCGGGTATTTCTTTTTGGCCTGATTGAGCGTGGAGCCCCCTTCGACATCCTTTCTAATATTTTGAATGACATTCTTGAAGTATTTGTTCCTCGTTTGCTCAGCCAGCATGTTTAAACTCTGGATCAAAGGAAGATCCGCGTCAATCAACACGGAGAGCTGCCGGCTGTAGACTGCCAGCTCCTTGAGAGAAACTCTTTCTCTCTTCAGAAAGGGAATCTTGAACTCAGCCGTTTTTCTTGAAATATTACCGACGCTGATCTGTTCTCTCGCCAGAACTCTTGAGAGCTCATCCACAGACCTGGCAACGCGCTCTCCTCTGACAGGTTCACCAAAACGATTCTTGCCTTCCCAAACAAAGACAGCCATTATCTCCCCCTTTTCATTATCTTCCTCTTTCAGAAGAGGAGCCCGCAACGGCCGCTTTAAATCCCTCTTTCTTCTGAATGATTTCCGTCAATTCATCTGCCTTATAAGAGACGTTCATAGCCGTCTCAAGGGTTATCAATCCTTTATAGTAGAGGGCGGCCAGAGATTGGTTAAAGGTTTGCATCCCAAATTTCTCCTGGCCCATCTGCATGGCGGAGTATATCTGGTGGATTTTGTTCTCTCGGATGAGATTTCTTATGGCAGAATTAGGGATGAGTATCTCCATGGCCAAAACCCTCCCCCTCCCGTCCGCACGAGGCAGAAGGGCTTGGGTGAGCACGGCCTCTAAACACATGGAAAGGGTGACCCGCGTTTGAGCCTGATGCTGAGGCGGGAAGATATCGACAATTCTGGAAATTGTTTCAGCCGCTGAGTTTGTGTGAAGTGTCGAGAATGTCAGGTGGCCTGTCTCTGCGACACGCAAAGTGGCTTCCATTGTGGCCAAATCCCTCATTTCTCCAACAAGAACAACGTCCGGGTCTTCTCTCAAGACGGAGCGCAGGGCGTTGGGGTAGGACAGGGTATCGACATTGAGCTCCCTCTGATTGATGATGGACTTTTTTGGACTGAAAAAATATTCGATAGGGTCTTCGATGGTGATGATGTGGACGGATCTTTCGCTGTTGATGTAGTTGACCATACAGGCAAGGGTTGTTGATTTCCCGCAGCCCGTTGGCCCTGTGATCACGACTAATCCCCTCGGTATATGACAGAGTTGGGTAATCTTTGTCGGAATTCCCAGCTGAGAAAAGTTCCAGATATGGGGCATCAACCTCCGAAACGCCCCGGCCACGGAGCCTTTCTGCATGTAGACATTGGCCCTGAAGCGGCCTACATCCTTGATGCCAAAGGAGAAATCCAGCTCCAGTTTCTCCTCGAACAGCTTCTTCTGCCTGTCCGTCAAGAGGGTGTAGATAAGCTCCTTGGTGTCGGCCGCTGTGAGATGGGGATAGTCGAGAGAAATGATACTTCCATGGACTCTTATTCGAGGGGGAGTGTGGGTGGTGATATGGAGGTCACTGGCATCCCTATCCACCGTCGTTTTAAGCAATTCTTGCATCGATAACTTCATTTTTCTCCCTCTAATCCCTAACGGTTTCTCTTAAGACTTCTTCGACAGAAGTGACGCCTTCTTTTATCTTGATCAAGCCGCTCCGCCGCAGTGTGAGCATGCCCTGTTCCATGGCTTTCTTCTTTATTTCTCTTGGTTGAGCCCTGCTTAAGATGAGGTCTCTCACTTCATCGGTTATCTGCAGGACTTCAAACAGCCCGACTCTTCCCTTGTAGCCCGTGTCACTGCAGGCCGCACAACCCTTGGGTTTATACACTTTGATCTCTTTCGCGTCCTCCGGAGAAAAGCCGATATCGACAAGCGCTTCAGGCGAGAACTTATGCTCTTCATTACACTTTTTGCACAGACGCCTGACCAGCCTTTGGGCTACAATCAGAACGAGGGAATCCGCGATCAGAAATGGTTCGACATTCATGTTAATCAGCCTGACGATGGTGCCCGCAGCATCGTTGGTGTGAACGGTGGAGAAAACAAGGTGTCCGGTTAGGGCCGCTTTGATGGCGATGTCGACAGTCTCATAATCGCGCATCTCGCCGACGAGCATGATATCCGGGTCCTGCCGCAAGAAAGACCTAAGAGATGACGAAAACGTTAAGCCAATCTCTTCTTTGATGTTGACCTGGTTGACTCCAGGAATGTTAAACTCGACGGGATCTTCCGCGGTCATGATGTTCTTTTCCTGGGAGTTCAGAGAGGAAATGGCTGAGTACAGAGTGTTGGTCTTTCCGCTTCCTGTCGGTCCGGTCACAAGGATAATTCCCCAGGGTCTGGTAATCGCCTTTTTAACAATGTCAAGCGACTCGACTTCAAATCCCAATTTCGTGAGGTCTAGCTTCAACATCTCCCGGTCAAGAATACGGGAGACAACTTTCTCTCCATATATCGTCGGCACGGCGGAAACGCGCATATCGACTTCCTTACGGTTGTTTTCTCCCCATCTAACTCTCACCTTGAGTCGGCCGTCTTGAGGCAGCCTTTTCTCGGCAATATCCATGTTTGATAGAATCTTCACGCGGGAGACCATCGGATTCTTGAATTTCAAGGCGAGATCCATCATTTCATGGAGAATTCCGTCTATTCGGTATCTTACCCGGAAGGATTTTTCGTAGGGCTCAAAATGGATATCGGAGGCGCCTTTCTTTATGGCATCCAAGAATATGGTGTTGACAAGGGTGATGATGGGTGCTTCCTCGGTGGAGTGAACCAATTCCTCAATGCTGTAGTCTTCATCCTCATCTTCGATGACGTTGATCGTTGAATCTTCAGACTGCTCGATTTCATCGATAATTTCCTTAACGCGGAGCGAATCGCTGGTGCCGTAATATTTATTGACGGCATCCATAATCCCCGACTCAGAAGCAATCACAGGCTGGATGCTCAAGTTCGTCCGGAACCGGACATTCTCGATGATGTCGAGGTCTGTGGGGTCGACCATGGCCATGGTGAGAAAAGACCGGATGCGGTGAATGGGCATGATCATATGTTTCTTGGCAATATCCACCGGGATGAGCTCGATGACATCAGGGAAGATTTCGAATTGGCTGAGGTCAATGTAGGGGTAGCCCAGCTGACGACTCAAAGCCTGGGCCATTTCCTCTTCCGAGATATAGCCAAGGGAAACGAAAGCAGAAGCCACGGGAACCTTATTCTTCTTCTCAAAATCAAGGGCATTCCTCAGCTGCTCCGTATTAATAAGCTTTTCCCTTAAGAGAAGTTCACCAAGATTGGAGGCCATTTTTCCTCGTTAAGCGGCTCGAATAAAATAAACAATCTGACAATATTTGTCAACTCTTTTAACTCGGGTCTGCACCATGGGCCCGAGCCTATCATAAAGAAAGGACGTTTTCCTCATAACGATTTTCTCTTCTCAACGAAATATTCTTTTCAAAAAATGTCAATAAAACGGCATCAAAATTCCCATTCATAGTCGCAGAGAACCCTCTGAGTGTCAATCATCCGTAGAGAGGATTGCGAAGGTGAATTTTGCCTTTCTTCCCTCACCTAAAAGGGTCATGGCGCTCACCGCAGCCGGGGATTTGTAAAGAGCAAGAAATCATCTGGTTAAAAAAAACCAATTGTCTTCCCTTTTGTGTGGGTGAAGAAGATAGGGGTAACAGAAAGCCTCTCAGAGATGGCCGAAGCGACCATTGAAGGCTTCGCCAGGTGATGCAAAGCCCGCGTGTTTTCGAACCGCTTAGCCGGAGCGATCCGCAGCCGCCAAGAAGGGCTGCGAGGGAACGGCGTTAAAAACCTGAAGGGGAGCGAGGCCATCCTGGAGAGGCTTTCAGATAAGCCACACAAAAGGGAAGAGAGCCAAAAACCTTATTCTCACAAGGGTCTTAACAGAAATGGAATGCGCGCCTGGAGGGACTCGAACCCCCGACCCGCTGCTTAGAAGGCAGCTGCTCTATCCACCTGAGCTACAGGCGCAACTTAATATTTTTCTATCACAATTGACATCTATATCCAA
Source organism: uncultured Eubacteriales bacterium (assembly GCA_964550165.1). Taxonomy (GTDB): domain Bacteria; phylum Acidobacteriota; class Aminicenantia; order Aminicenantales; family Aminicenantaceae; genus CAZJYC01. Next base: position 18,116 of record CAZJYC010000005.1, on the reverse strand, counting down.
ACGATTTCTTCCACAACCTAAATTTCAATCGGGGAGATCGGATTTGAACCGATGACCTCCTGCTCCCAAGGCAGGCGCGCTAACCAGGCTGCGCTACTCCCCGAGACTTTCGGCTTGATGAAGATCTTATCGCCCGAGCGGGCATCCTGGAAGATTATTCAAGATTTTAGCGTGAGTTATCTTAGCAAAAGGGCCCATCGATGTCAATTTTCAGCGCCTCTTCAAAGCCCTCTCGATTTCTCTTTTTGCCATCTTGATCATGACAGGTCTTCCATGGGGGCAAAGCGCCGCATGGGATGTCTTGAAGAGCTCCTCCGCCAGATAATTCATCTTCTCTAGAGAGAGGGGCTGTCCAGCCTTGACTGCTGTCTTGCACGCCAGTGTGGCCAGCATTTTCCTCTTCTTGTCCTCGACCTTTTCTTCTTTCATTTCTTCAAGGAGCGAAAGCAGAATGTCCTTTGCTTCCAGATCCTTGAGAATATCCGGATACTCCTTTAAAGCATAGCTCCGGCTGCCCATGGCCTCCACCCGGAACCCTGCTTCTTCGAGCAGCGCTTGATCGCTTTCGAGACTCAAGACCTGAGAAGGGGAAAGCTCAAACAGAATGGGACAAAGAGCCAGCTTCCTCGGCCACTTCTTCTTTCTGTGGATCTCTTCGTACTGCTCGAAAAGAACTCTTTCATGAGCATTGTGCTGATCGAGAACGACGATTCCTTCTTCAGTGAGAGCAACGATGTAGGTGTCAAGATACTGACCCAAAGCGCGCGGGTAGATTTTCTCTTGCTTGGCCAAAGGCGGGAATAAATCCTGTTCGCGAATTTCAGCTGCTTTTTTAGCCGGAAAGATGGCGGCAGCACTCTCTTCTTTGATCCGCAGGGCTCTTTTCTCTTCTTCTTGAGCGGGATAAATCTCTTTGATTCCTTTTTCTCTAAGCACGGCCTGTCCGAGGCTGCGGACGACAAGCTGAAAAACACGGCCGGAGTCTCTAAACCTGACTTCGGCTTTGGCTGGATGGACATTGATATCCACTTCTTCATAAGGACTGGAGAAAAAGAGGACGCTTTCGGCAAATTTGTCTTTTTCCAAAAACCCTTGATAAGCCTGGTTCAAGGCTGCCTGAAGGATTCTGTCTTTGACCGGGCGTCTGTTGACAAAAAAATGCTGATAGCTTCTGTCCCGACGTCCTGAAGGCGGGCGTGAGGCGTACCCAGAGATCATCCAGCCATCCTCTTTGTAATCCACTTCCAGCAGGTTTTCCAGAGAGGATTTTCCGAATACCTGAAAAATCCTCTCCCTGAGGGTGTCGACCGGCGGATAATCGAAGAGCTGCCTTTCTCCATGAGCCACCGAGAACCTGGTTTGCGGATAGGCAAGGCAAACTGTGGACAGGTATTTTACGGTCAGGGTCAACTCTGATCTATCGGAGCGCAGAAATTTCTTCCTTGCCGGTAAATTGAAAAACAAGTCTCTGACTTCAACGCTTGTCCCTCTGGGAAAGGCCACATCCGAGACTCGAACAAATTTATCGCCTTCCCGCTCGATCAACGTTCCATGTTCTGCGCTTCCGTCAGAAGTCTTTAGAATCACCTTGGAAACAGCGGAAATGCTGGGCAGAGCCTCTCCTCTAAATCCCAAAGTTGAGATCCGGTCAAGTTCTTCCACGCTTGAAATTTTGCTCGTTGAATGCCTCTCAAAACAGAGCAGAGCATCTTCCCGGCTCATCCCCTGCCCATTATCAATTACCCTGATCAATTTTTTTCCTCCTGAGATAAGCTCAACCTTTATCTCCGAAGCTCCGGCGTCCAAAGAGTTCTCCACCAGCTCTTTGACAGCAGAAAAGGGCCTCTCCACGACTTCGCCGGCAGCGATTTTCTGGGATATCTCAGGGGACAGAATGACAATTTTTTTCATCTTTTCATTTTAGCTCAATTACCGATAGAAATCATAAAATCTGCTTCGACAATGATCCCGGCCGCAGAGCCAATCGGGGAACGCCTGACCAGAACCATTCCGATGAGATCTTCCAGGACTTCAAGGGTCGGGCGGGAATAGAATGAAACTGGAAGTATCATTGAAAACAAACCCCTGGATAGTTACTAAGAATTGGCTGAATGGATTAATTCCCCTGTTGTTCCTCCGTCGGCCTTGACAATTCTGACTCTAACCTCTTCTTTTTCCTGATAAGGACAGGAAGGAATAAAAACCTTGAGATAATTGGATGTCAGAACTTCAGTCCTTGCTCTCTCTTTCTTTATCACAATGCCATTACATTCCTTTCCTACAAAGAGCTTGCGGAAGCTCGCATTTTTCTTCCTGGAGAGATCCCTCAGGAGTGCTGCTCTCTGTCTTTTGAGATTGCTTTCGACCTGCGGCCAGGATGCTGCAGCGGTCCCAGGACGAGGGGAGTAGGTGAACACGTGAAAATAGGTTAAGGGCGATTGCTCGAGAAAGGAATAGGTCTGCGCAAAATCATCCTCGCTTTCTCCTGGAAATCCGACGATAATATCGGCTCCCAAGGATGCCAAAGGAGATTTCTCGCGCAAATCATGAAGAATTCCTTTGTATTGTTCTGTCTTTATCTTCCGGCCCATCCGCTCCAGGATTCTGTCTGAGCCATTCTGCAACGAGAGATGAAAGTGAGGACATATCTTCCCGCTCGACGTGAGGCAGTCAATCCAACCGGGTTTCAAGAATCTGGGATCAAGAGAACTCAGCCTTAACCTGAGGAGGCCATCGACTCTCTCTATTTCTCGAACTAACTCCAAGAATGATATTTTGGGCGTGAGGTCAGCCCCATAAGAGCAGAGATGAATTCCTGTCAGTACGATTTCCTTAAATCCTTGAGCGATGAACTCCTGAATTTGATTCAGGGTTTTTTCCTTCTCTGCGCTCTTGCTTCGGCCTCTGACACTGGGAATGATACAAAAAGTGCAGCGAAAATTGCATCCATCCTGAATCTTAACCAGGGCGCGAGAGCGGAAAGCCAGGACTGGATTTTTTCTTTTCGAGCCAAAAACGGAAAGAACTTCCCGGGCCAAATCGTCTTTCTCTGTGTTGGGAAAAATGCGCCAGACCTGCGGCATCCTTCTCAACTCTTCAGAGGCCCGCTGCGCAAAACAGCCCGTAACGACCAACTTTGCTCTCGGATTCAGACAGGAAACCTTTCGAATAAAGCTTCTCAGATCACTGTCTGCCCGGCTGGTGAGAGTGCAGGAATTGACGACCACCAAATCGCTGCGGTAAAAATTCTCTTTGTACTTTAGCCCATTCTTCTGGAATTCATCAGACCAGAGAAAGGCCTCTGCCTGATTCACGCGACAGCCAAAGGTTTGGATCGCAAAAGAAGTCACAGTCTTTGTCGGATTTTTTTTGATTCGCTCTCGATTTGCGCGGCCATCTTATCCCGAAAATTCCTCATCCTCTCCCTCAAGTTAGGCTCTTTCAAGCTCAAGATTTGGATGGCCAGCAGGGCCGCATTGGAAGCTCCAGATTGGCCTAGGCCCATGGTCGCCACTGGAACTCCTTTTGGCATCTGAACAGTGGAGAGAAGGGCATCCAGTCCGTTCAAAGTCAAATCCCAAACAGGGACTCCGATGACAGGCCGGATTGTATGAGCCGCGACAAATCCGGCCAAATGAGCCGACTTGCCAGCAGCAGCAATAAAAACTTCAGCGCCTGCCTCTTCAAAGGATTTTACGAGCTTAAGGGTTCTTTCAGGAGTACGATGGGCAGAAGTCACTTCCAGCGAATAAGGAACCTTGAATTTTTTGAGTATCTCCAGAGCGTCCCGGACAACCTCATAATCTGAATCGCTTCCGATGAAAATGGCAACTTTCATTCTTCCTTCCCCCTTCTGACGCCGATATCGCCGCGGAAATGCATGGCTTCAAAAGATATGAGAGAGATGCCTTTGTAGATTTTTTGCATGGTTTCGGCCAATGTATCTTCCGAAGCGCAAACTCCCAAAACTCTTCCGCCGTCAGTATAATAATTCCCTTTGTCAAACTTTGTCCCCGCATGGAAGACGGTGACACCCGGATACTCTGAGGCCTCCAATAAGCCCTCGATTCTCTTGCCCTTTTCGTATTTCACCGGGTATCCGCCCGAAGCCAGAATCACGCAGCCTGAGGGCTTTCGACTCCACTTGATTTCTTTATCCATCGCTCTTTCTTCCACGACAGCAAGAAGGACATCGACAAGGTCGGTCTCCATCCTCAGCATCTGAGGCTGGGTCTCCGGGTCTCCGAAGCGGCAGTTGTATTCCAGGACCTTGGGACCTTGCCTGGTCAGCATCAATCCCACATAGAGGACACCTTTATACTTCCTCCCTTCCTCATGCATATGGATCACGGTGGGAAAAACGATGGATTCCATAATTTTAAAGAAAAGCTCTTTATTGATAAAAGGAGAAGGGGAAATCGTTCCCATCCCTCCGGTGTTCGGACCTTTGTCGTCGTCATAGACAGGCTTGTGGTCCATTGTGGTCACAAGGGGAATCACTTTCTTGCCATCGGAAAGGACGATAAAAGAGACTTCCTTTCCGGTCAAACATTCCTCAACAAGAACTCTTTTGCCAGACTCACCGAACTGCTTTTCGATCATTATGGTGTGGACAACTTCTTCGGCTCTTTCCGGACTCTTGCAGATCACAGCTCCCTTTCCGGCGGCCAATCCATCAGCCTTAACAACAAGAGGAAATGAAAATTCGCCCGAGTTAATAACCTCCTTGGCCTTCTGAGGAGATTCGGCGATTTTATATCTAGCCGTGGGAATTTTATAGCGCTCCATAAACTGCTTGGCAAAGACCTTGCTTCCTTCCAGCTCGGCTGTTTTTTTGTTGGGCCCGAACACTTTTAATCCTCGCCTCTCAAACTCATCAACGACGCCAAGAGATAGCGGAAGCTCCGGCCCGACCACAGTCAAATCAACCTTTTCTCTGGAGGCAAAATCCAGCAATCCTCTGATGTCAGAATCTTTGATGGGGACGTTCTGGGCCACACTCATCGTTCCTGCATTTCCAGGAGCACAATACACTTTTTTGACGCGCGGACTTTGAGCGATTTTCCAGGCTAACGCGTGCTCTCTCCCTCCAGAGCCAATTACCAAAATTTTCAACTCAGGGCCTCATTTTTTTTACCATTCTGACAAAAAAAGGGTCTTCAAGTCAACAAAACTCTGGACCTCTTCATTCCTGAGATAATTTCTCCATATTTGCGATGAAAACGTCGGAGAACCGCGGGGTATGGACGACGCTTTTCAGGATTCTGACGGCAAGGGGGAGGGCCTGCTCAAGCGGCAGGCAGAATCTCATCTGAAGGAAGTCTTTCCGAAATTTTTTGACCTCTTCTTTGACCTTTTTATTTTTAATAATCACATCAGCGATAAATCCGGAGAGTACATCGAAATCTTTCTCGACCATCCCGAAGCGTGTCATTTCCTGGACACCCATGCGGATTCCGCTCGATTCAAGAAATGTCTCGTCGTCGGGCAAGGCTTGGTAATTTGTGATGACATTATTCTCTTCGAGCCGCCGGGCAATCTCCTGGCCATTGCCATAGGCCTTGACCCGGATGACCACCTGGTGTGTTTCTGTAAATCCGCCTTTCTCATCCCCTTCCACCTGAATCCCCTCGTCTCTTAAAGCACGGGCAAAGGCTCTGGCATTGCTTCTCACCTGTTTCTGGTAACTTTCTTTGAACTCATTCATTTCATAGGTTGCCATCAGGAGGGCCAGAAGAGTCCCGAGATGATGATTGCTCGTCGAACCTGGAAAAGCACGACTCTTGATATCCACCCATAATTTACGCAGAGGGCTTTCCTTGGGAAAATTGCCTGCGACCAAACCTCTCTGAGGCCCAAAAAAGGTTTTATGCGTGCTTCCAGTGACAACATCCGCGCCTTCTTCGAAAGGCATCTGAAAAACTCCGTAGAGTCCGAGCACGTGGGCCATATCGTACATGATAACGGGACGAACGTCCCAGTCCTTGACCAAATCAAAAACAAACTGAATGGGCTCCGGATAAAGGAACATGCTCTTGCCAAAAATTAGGAGCTCCGGCTTATTCTCCGCCATAAGCTCCTTGAGTCTTTCAAGGTCGGGTTTATAGGGATTTTCTTTGAGGACAGGAAAATTGATCACCTTTTCCTTTCCTGTTTGCGGATCCTCCTCGACATAGTTGAAGAGAGCGCCCATAGGCTGAGAACTGAGATGCCCTCCTTTGGTCAGCTCATTGTTCATGACCAGCCTCATCTTCCGCATTGGCTGCCCCTGAGGTCTTTCGCGGTTCAAGAAGCGAACCATTCCTTTGAACACAACCTCGTTGGCCATCTGTCCGCTTATCGGTCTCAATTCGACATCACTGCAGTTGAAGAAACGGCAAAGCTCCTGCTGCACCTCTATTTCAACATCTCTGATGAAATCCGTTCCTTGATAAAAATAAACTTCTTCTCCCTTCATCGTCCTGTGCTCCGCGTAGCGCCCGGATGGGTCAGAGATTTCGCACATCTTCACCGATAAAGAGGGAGAGGTCTCTGAGGGAATAAGGTTAAAGGATTCCCCCTGCCTCCAATTATTGTTTCCAATGATTCTTTGAGATAAGGCATTGACTTTTTCATAGAATGAAGACATGATTCATGCTCCTTTTCTTAGGGTATAAATTATCCGAACATCTTATATATTAAAAAGCAGATTTCTTTTTGGCTATCCTCAGCCTGCAATTATAGCAGTATTTTAACCGGTGTGAAACATCGGATATCATTGGATTGTTGCCCCGGTTTGACTGATTTTAGGATAGCCAGACGAATCACGACAGGGATTCCAGAAGATTTGACCTCATGCATTCGGATTAATCAAGAAATGATGACTGCCCTTGAAATATTTTTGAGACTTTAACAAGATATGACCCAGAAAAAAACTTTTGAGATTAAAAGATGATGGGGAAGGCAAGAATAACGAGGAATTGTCCGCTTGGGAAGCTGGATAATATTATTTTTTCCCGGGTTTCTGGACCAGCGCCTCTGCCTCTGGCAAGACTTCTATGGCTTTCATGACAACTGGGTCATGTTTGCGGTAATCCCTAACGCCCTCCTCAATCCCCCAGATAGAAGAGATGATCTCTCGATTAAGCTCTCTTGTGATTTCCTCTTCGGCTTCTTTAAATTGATCCCGGTCATAGCGGATCTTGTTCGACTGGAGAAAGGCCTTAAAATCTTCCAGAACCTGAGAGTCCGCTGAAAAGTCTTTTCCGATGACTTTTCCGCCGCTCATCACGCGGCTGGACGCCTGCATGTCCTTAGGAAAGATAAACTTTTTTGAGAGAGGAGTATCCCTGTTTGAAAATTTCCGGCCGTAAGCAAAAAAGGCGCCGTTGGAGAGAAGCTCAAGGGTGACGGCGTGACCCGAGGTCCCGACCTTATAGTCTGGAGCAATGCCTCCCTGGCCCAGGACTTTCCTTCCTTTAGCTGTATACCGCACTTCTCTCTTTTCCTCAGGAAGTTCCTTCCTCACGATCCAATCATCGAGATTATTGTAGTCTCTCTGGATGGACCTTCCGCTGGGGGTGAAATACCTGGCTGTGGTTAAGGCCAAGGCAGCATCCTCCTGGAGAGCAATGACTGTCTGGACGAGACCTTTTCCAAAAGAATCCTCACCAACAATCACCCCTCTGTCATTATCTTTGATGGCACCGCTCAAGATTTCAGGGGCACTGGCGCTGCCGCGGTTGATCAAGACAACCAGAGGGATGCCTTCGTACTGGTTGTCCTCAATAGCCCGGAACTCCCTGCTGTACCTTTTGTTCCTGCCTTGAATGGTCACGACCAGAGCGCCCTTCGGGAGAAATTCGTCCGAGATCTCCAAAGATTGAAGAAAAGTCCCGCCTCCATTCCACCTCAGATCGAGAATGAGCCTTTTCATGCCCTGTTTGGCCAAGAATTCCATTTTTTCCTGGAATTCCTTGGTTGTGGTTGTGGCAAAATTACGAATATAGATGTACCCAATGTCATCCTGAAGAATGAAGGAATAGGGAACGCTGTAGAGAGGAATTTCCTCTCGCTCTATGGTCAGCTCCAAAGGCTTTTCCAATCCTTCGCGAACGATGGTGATAGTCACCTTTGTTCCTTTTGGCCCTCTCAGCTTTTGCATGGCGTCATAGCTTGAGATGGGCTTCGTGCTCTCCCCGTTGATATGGGAAATGACGTCCCCGGGCTGAATCCCCAACCTGTAAGCTGGAGATCCCTCAAGCGGAGAAATGACGACCAGCCGGTCATCCTGCTTTTGAATCATGATTCCCAAGCCGTAGTATTTTCCTTCGTGCTCTTCCATCAAGCGAGAAAAATGGCTCGGATCCAGGAAATAAGAATGAGGGTCCAAAGTTTGGACAATCCCCCTGATCGAGGAATAGGTTAATTCCTCAGAATTTATCTCTTTATAGTAATTCTGCTCTACAAGAGAAAAAATGACAGACATTTTCTGGAGAGATTGGCTCCAGATGTCCTCATTTTTGGCGAGAGGAAGAATCAGGATTAGGGTGAGGATAAAAAAAAGAAATATCTTTCTTTTCATGACTTTTGCATTAAACCTTATATTATCAAAGCCATTATTTCTTGTAAAGAACCACATTTATTCTCTCCAGAACATGCCAAGCCAAAAAGCGCCGTATTTTTGAGCCTGCTACCCGGAGCCCTAAAAACTAAAATTAATTTTAAAAAGCTTGTTATCTTAGCAGAATAAAAACTTCCCCTTCTCATAATTATTAAAAGTGATCTCTCCATTCTTATTTAGCGGAGGGTTGCGGACGAGAAAACCGTTTGAAGGCTGAGCGGGCACGGTTCCTCGACCGAAGGGAGAGGAGAGCGAAGCCTGAAACCGAGCGGGCTTTGCCTCGCTGGGGCAAAGCCCGCGTGTTTTTGAGCCCGCTACCCGGAGCTCTTGGAAAGTTCCAGTTGACTAATCCCAGATGAATGGCTATATTTTGAATTGCATCCCGGATTGGCTAAAATGTTCGGAAACATTGGACTCCCTGAACTCCTCATCATTTTAGCCATAGCCCTGCTCATCTTCGGCCCCAAGAAGCTCCCAGAAGTTGGACGGTCGATCGGAAGAGCGATCCGAGAATTCAGAAAAACCTCGGATGAGATCAAAGAAAAAATCGAGGAAGAGATTCAAGCCGAAGAGCTCAAGGATCTTCAGGAAGAAATCAAGAAAGATATCGAAGATGGCGGGAAAGAAAAAAAAGTCAGCTGATGGGATGACTTTCCTTGAACACCTGGATGAACTCAGAAGAAGAATCTGGTACTCCTTCATCGCCCTTATCGTGACGGTTATCCCAGCCTGGATGTTCCATGACGAAATCTATGACATCCTGGCTCGTCCCCTCACCCAATATCTTCCCGGGGGAGACCAATTAGCTTACACGACCTTAACCGCCCCTTTCATGGTCTACATCAAAGTCTCTTTCCTGGCCGCTATTTTCATCTCTTCACCAATCATCTTCTTCCAATTCTGGCTGTTCATCGCTCCCGGTCTCTACCAAAGAGAAAAAAAATACGTCATCCCCTTTGTTTTCTTCACAACGGTCTTTTTTATCCTCGGCGCCCTCTTCGGCTACTTTGTCGCTTTTCCCTTTGCCTGCAATTTCTTCCTTAAAATGGGAAGCAAATTTAAAGCTGTTATTACAGTGGATCAATATTTTAGCCTGGCCATTCGGCTTCTCTTAGGAATAGCCTTGGTTTTTGAAATGCCGACTCTCATCTTCTTCCTTGCGCGCATGGGAATCGTCACGTCAGGATGGATGATAAGAAATTTCAAATATGCTTTCCTTGCCATTTTCATCATCGCCGCAGTGATTACACCCAGCCCGGATGTGATGAATCAGACTATCATCGCTGTTCCTATGCTCGCCCTTTACGGCCTGGGCATCTTGATTGCCCTCATCTTTGGCAAAAAAAAGAGGAAAGAATCTGATGATGAGCTAGCTGGCTAAGCAGCATGAAGGAAAAAGAGAAAGTCATAATCCGCAGGGTTCCAGATTACAGTCCGGAGACAATCAAAAAAGTCATCCAGGAAGGCCTCGATGAACTCGGTCTAGCTTCATCTGTTCAGGGCCGCGTGACCATCAAGCCCAATGTGGTCATGGCCCATCATCAAGTTGCCCCTTCGGCTTACACCCGGCCGGAATTCCTCGAAGGCTTACTCCTGGCCATGATAGACGGAAAAAGCGATGAGCTAAAAATCACAATCGCTGAAAAATGTGGAGCTGGGATGCCGACCTCCAGGATGTTCAGGAGAGCCGGCTACCAGAAGCTGAAAAAACAATATAAGGTCAAGCTACTTCCCATAGAAGAGGCGAAGAAGGTCAGGGTGGCCCTTAAGAAAGGAAAAATCCATACCCAAATCACCACAGCCAGAGAAATTGTCGAAAACGACTTTCTCGTCTACGCCCCGAAACTCAAAAGCAATAATCTTACCCAGGGGCTGACAGCGGCGATTAAGCTCAACGTAGGAATCCTCAAAGATAGAGAAAGAATGTGGAACCACAATTACAACCTGGACGAGAAAATCGTCGATTTGCTCGAGGTCGGCTATCCGGATTTCATCGCCACTGATTGTATCGAGATTTCGCTTGGGGGAAATCATCTCACGCAGCACGGCAAGCATCTGGGGATCGTTGTCATGGCCAAGAATCCTCTGGCTCATGACGTTGTTTGCGCCCATATCCTCCATCTTGACCCGCAAAAAATCCAGCACCTCCGCATCGCCCATGAAAGGGGCTACGGGCCGCTCCGCCTCGAAGAGATTGAGCTCCTGGGCGATATATCTCTCGAGGAAATCCGGCAAAAAACAAGAGACTGGGACCTCGGCCTGGCCAGGGTGGACGAGGCGGACTGCAATATCCAGACAATCGCCGGCAAACCCTACTGCGAGGGCGGCTGTCATGGCGTTTTCTTAGACTGGCTCTACATGATTAAGGACAGAAAACCAGCGCTCTGGAAGAGCCTTCCTCCCTGGACTGTTGTCATCGGCAAGCATAACGGAAATGTTGAAGCCGACAGGTTGATGGTTATCGGCAACTGCTCGCAAATTCAGGGCGAAGTGAAGGCCAGGAAACGAAGAAAAATCAAAGGCTGTCCCCCGAAGCATAAAGACTTTGTCCTCTGGCTATTTTTAAAGGCTGGCATCGTCAATCCCCTCTTCAGGTTTGACCTCATCCTCGATGCCTATTTTTTTCTCTTTCTTTCCTGGTGCAAAAGACTGTTGAGAGGAAGGTTGTAGGTTTGTTGTGAAAAAAGAAGCGAGACTGATCGGGCTGACAGGGACGAACGGCGCGGGAAAGGGAGAGGTGGCTGCCTTTTTTGTTAAAAGAGGATACGCCTATTTTTCTCTCTCCGACCTGATTCGTGAAGAGATTCAGAAAAAAGGCAAGGAGCCAACCCGAAACAACCTGATCCAGATGGGAAACGAGCTCAGAGAAAAGCTTGGCCCCGATATCTTGGCCAGGCGCGTCATGGAAAAAGTCCAAAGCAAAGCTGTCATCGACAGCATCCGCAATCCCAAGGAAGTCGAATACTTGAGAAAACATAATAAATTCATTTTGCTCTCCGTCGACGCTCCTGTCGAATTAAGATACGAGAGGGCGAAAAAAAGGGGAAGGGAGGAATCGGCTTCATCTCTTCGGGAATTCATCAAAAAAGAAAGAGAAGAGATGACAAGGCGCAGAAAAGGACAACAGCTCCAGAGCTGTATGAAGATGGCCGATTTTATGATTATCAACGACGGCTCCCTCGAAGATTTGCACAAAAAGCTGGAGGAATTGCCATGAGTCCAATAAGAATTTCCAAAGACCAGTATTACATGGGCATTGCCGAAGAAGTGGCACGGCGCAGCACCTGTTTTCGCCGCTCGATCGGCGCGATCATCATCAAGGATGACCAGATCATCTCCACCGGATATGTCGGAGCGCCCAGGAAAACCAAAGACAGCTTCGAGCACGGCTTCTGCCTCCGCGATAAGCTGGGCATCCCTCATGGACAGCGCTACGAGCTCTGCCGGAGCGTTCATGCCGAGCAAAACGCGATCATCAACGCCGCCCGGGCTGGAGTCAGCTTGCTGGGAGGTGACATGTACATCTACGGCAGCATCACCGGAAAATTCAAGCCGATTAACGCCTTTCCCTGTTTTATGTGCAAGAAGATAATCATCAACGCCGGCCTCAACCGTGTGGTCTGCTCGACGGCAGACGGAAAAATGAGATCTTTCCTGGTGGGCGAATGGGTCAAGGAATGGCAGAAAGCCGATATTCTCGACGATGAGCAGCAGTATGGCTGACGAATCACTTTTTTCGTGCGGAAAATCTCACAATAACGCAATGATAAAAATGCCATCGCGAGCTCCCGAAAGAAGCGCGGCGATCTCCTTAAACCTAAATGTTCTCTTCCATCCTGTGCGGTTGAAGGAGTTGAACTTTTTTCGGACAAGCAAGCAAATGAATAAGAGGCTATAAAAAATGAATGCGAGTAGAATTCTGTATTTTCCTTTGATTGCCCTGGCTCTGTTTTTTCCGGCGTTTCAACTGCTTTCGAATCCGGTCCAGAAGACCAAAGTCTCCATAAAAAATGAGATGAGCCTGCTTCAGCTTTTGAGAATAACGCCTTCGCCAGACTCCGTGGATTATGTCCGGAACAAGACTCAATTTCAGCTCCACACCCTGCTGACAGAACAGCGCCACCCCAAAACCTGGAACCTCAGCCAGGAAATCCAGCAAGACTGCGAGACCGGGCTGCGCCTCCTTTTCTCCGTGGATGAGGACATCGCAGAAAAGCTCGAAGCTATGGCCGGAGAGAAGGATGTTCTTGAGCAGGCTTCTCAAGCTTTGGAAGAAGCTGTTCTCTCCGGGAAAAAGATTTACATATACGGCTGCGGCGCTACCGGCCGCCTGGCCAAACAGATGGAAAGCACTTTCTGGCGTCCTTTCTGGAGGAGAGTCAAGGAAAAAAGAAAGATCTGGTCAAAAATCAAACATCAGCTTGGAGAGAATATCGAACAGAGGCTCATCGGAGAAATGACCGGAGCCGACCGGGCCCTGATCAGCTCCCTGGAAGGGTTCGAAGACCTTCAGCTTATCGGACGTCTTCAGCTAGAGGACCGAGGGATCGAAAAAGGGGACGTTGTCATCTGCGTCACTGAAGGAGGCGAGACCTCGTCGGTCATCGGCACAATCCTGGCTGCCTTGGACCAGTGGAAAAAAGCCGGTGATTACAACCCGGCAAAATCCAGAAAGAATCTCTATTTTGTCTACAACAACCCCGACGAAAAGCTCCTTCCCTTTGAGCGCAGCCGGGAGGTCCTTGAAGAGCCAGGAATCACCAAGATCAACCTCTTCACAGGCCCTCAGGCCATAACCGGCTCAACGCGGATGCAGGCCACGACCATCGAGACCTTCATTGTCGGCAATATCCTGGGGAAAGCGTTCGAACGCATTCTAAAGAATTTTCTTTGCGAAAAAGAGATGGCAGAACTGGGTTTTGCGGAGGAGGTCCGTCTTGAAAAAAAGCTAAAAGAATTCTCTTCCATCCTGAAGGGGGTCAAAGCCAGCCTGTCGGCCTTATCTAAATTCACAGCGCTCGAAGCCGAGACTTACAAAAGCGGGCGCTTCTCCACCTATTTTGCCCAAAAAGGCCTGATCACCGTTTTCATCGACAGCACGGAAAGGAGCCCGACCTTTCGCCTTTTTCCCCTGGACACGGTCAAAGAAGAAAGAAGAAAATGCTGGATTCAGGTCTTGACGCCCGCATCCAGCCTCCAGGACGCCTGGCAGGCCTTTCTGGGGAGGCCCTTCAGAGGGCTGAGCCGTCGTTTCTATCAAAAGCCCTTTGAACAGGAAATCGAAGACCCCTACCTGAAAAGAGCCGCCCTGGAAAGCCTGAACAAGGCAGGAGATGACCAGCAGTTCCTTTATGATTTCTCCTTTGCCGGGTTCAACCTGAGAAACCGCGGACCCGAAAAAGAAGACCTTGGGGTCGTTGTCTGTATCAGCCCAGAGGAAGAACAGCTTCGAAAAAAGAACTCTGATTTCAGAAGGTCCCTCGACCTCTTCTTGAAAGCAGGAAGCCGTGTGGCCGCTATTATCATCACCGACAAATCATCAGAAGATGTATTTAAGCTTATTCAAAAAATCCCTGGCTTTGACGCGGCGACAAAAGATTCTCTTGTGGCGGTGAATGTCAGCCGGAAAAACGACCCGCTGGGTCTCAAGGCGCAGATCGCCCTCAAAATTCTTCTCAACGCGCATTCGACCGGGGTCATGGCCCGTCTGGGAAAAGTCATCGGAAACACCATGACCAATGTCAGCCCGGGCAACCTCAAGCTCATCGGCCGGGCGACACACCTCATTCAGTCTCACACCAACGATGTCCTGGCCAGGCCTCAATGGATAAAACTCTACGGAGAGCACAAGCCCATTACCTATGCTGAAGCCAATGCGGTGCTCTTTGAGGCGATTGGATTTCTCAAGGATAAACAGAGAGAAGCAGGCCAGACAGCCGAAGTCGCCCTGTCCATCATTCGCATCCTTGAATCGCTTCGACTCAAGCAAGCCTTTTCCCAGCAAGAAGCGCTGGACATCGTCAAAAAAACAGGGCTGGGTGAATATCTCATCCATGTCACATCGCAGAGAAAATGAAGGGCTCCTGATCTTGAAGAAAAATATCATAGTCGGACTTGTCTTTCTTCTTTTTATAAGCGCAATTTTTCTATTTTGCTTTCATCAGGAAAAAACTTCTCCTGAGCGCGAAAAAAAGGTTGTGCTGGGCAATGAGGTTTTTATAGAAGAATGCCTCTCCGAAGTTCAAGGAAAATCGCTGGGACTTGTCATCAACCACACCTCTCTCCTTCCTCAGGGAAAGTCGCTCCTTAATGCTCTCCTGGAAAAAGGACAAAAGGTCCAGGCCATTTTCTCTCCCGAGCATGGATTTTTTGGCGACGTGGAAGGAGGAATTGAGGTCGAAGACAGTCAGATCAACGGCATCAAAATATACAGTCTTTACGAAGAGACAAAAAAGCCGACAGCCGATCAAACCATCCATCTTGATGCCTTTGTCTACGATATCCAGGATGTGGGTGTCAGGTTCTACACTTACATTACTACCCTGAAATACATCATCGAAGCGGCAGCCGAGGCCCGTATTCCTGTCTACATCCTGGACAGGCCCAATCCTCTGGGCGGCGAGATCATCGAAGGCCCTCTTCTCCGGCCTGAATACACCTCTTTTATCGGAGCCTTTCCCATCCCGATCCGCTACGGGTTGACCGCGGCTGAGCTGGCGATGATGATGAAGGGAGAAGGCTGGGTTCCTGAGATGGCTGACATTCGACTGATTAAAATGAAAAACTGGCAAAGAAGATTCTTCTGGGAAGACACCGGCCTTAGCTGGACACCCTCCTCCCCGAACATCCCGACGGCCGAGACCGCCATCATCTTTCCGGGAACAGCCCTGCTGGGCGCCTTAGGCCTCAATAAAGGAGAAGGGACACTTTTCCCTTTTCTCCAGTTCGGCGCCCCCTGGTTTGATCCGGCCGCCATCATTGAAAAGATGAACGGCGGGGCCCGGTTCGGCATCGAACTCGAGCCTGTCGAATTCACGCCCTATTCTCTTCAGGGAAAGGTCCTTCACCCGCTTTATGAGAAAAAAAATTGCCGCGGAATTCGGGCTAACATCGTCAGTAAAGAGAAGTGCTATTCCATCCGTTTCGGGCTTGAACTCATCAAAATCATCAAGGAGCAGTTTCCGGATAAATCTTTTTCAGAATCACGCTACCTGGATTTCATGTTCGGCAACAATCTTCTCAGCCGGTATATCAAGGGCAAAATCAGTTACGACGAGCTGCTGGCGCAGATGGAGAAGGACGAGAATCTCTTCAAGGAGAAACAGAAGAAGTATTTGCTCTACGAATAAAGACTGCCATTAGCCACAAACGATCTCTTTGATGCGGATCAATTATCATTTATCCGCCAACGCAAATGCCGTCAAATAGGCCAGACGCGAGATGTTTTCGATCATCTGGCCGCTGACCTTCTCCACGCTATCGCTGGTCTGGTGATAATCCTCGGTCATGCTCGAATTGAAAAACACCCAGGGAATTTTCGCCGCGGCAAACGACGAATGATCGCTGCCTCCCATTCCGCGGTCGAGACCTCCGCCGGCCTCGCGCAAAAACAGGTCAAGGCCCACAAACTGGTCGGCATTTCTCAGGATATCATCCAGGCCTGCTCCGGCCGAGAACGAGACGGGCAGGAAATTTTCCGGCTTGATTTTCTTGAGAAGCTCCTGGGTGCTGGGGATGTTGAACATCCGGGACATGCGGCTGATGCTTCTTTCATCGTAGGGCCGGCTGATCATGTCCATGTTGATATAGGCTACAGTTTTATCCAGGGGAAAAGCGGGGTTCTGGACATAGTAGCGGGAGCCTAGAAGGCCGAGCTCTTCTCCTGTCCAGAGGCAGAAGAGAATGGAGCGTTTGGGCTTTTCCGGACTGGCCATGAAAGCTCTGGCCAGATTCAGGACGCCGACCGAGCCAGAGCCGTTGTCGTCGGCGCCGTTGAAGATATAGTCTTCCCATTTCCCGAGATGGTCGAGATGGCCGCCAACCACGACGAACTCATTTTTCAAGGCCGGGTCGGAGCCTTCGATATAAGCCAGGACGTTGGCGCTGCGGACCAGCTCAGTCTTGGCCGTGGTCGAAATTGTCAGCTTGGTTCCGGGCAATTCCATGGAAAAAGGCTTTAAAGTGTCCTCGATTCGCTTCTGCAGGCCTTCAATTTTTTGACCGCTTGCTTCCAAAATGGCATCGGCCATCTCGCGCGGGACCGTGATGACCGGCGAAGCCTCCCAGGGCATCGGCGCTCCGCTGCCCGGAATCATCAGGCGTCGCCGCGGCCTTCGAATTATCGGACGCTCATCGGAAATTCGCCTTTGCCCGGCAAGCCCTCTGTAGATGTCGGCGTCTTTTGTTGAGTTCTGGACTTGAAGGATGGCTGCGGCACCAAGTTTGGCAATCTCCTGGGTCTTGGAAAATCCGCCGCCGCGGCGAAAAGGACCGAAGGCAGCGGGTGGAAAATATTTCTCCTTCAACTCCTTTTTCTGGAAAGGCGACTTGGGATTGTCCTTTCCCGGTGCTTCGGAAATGATCAGGACGATTTTTCCCTTGACGTCGAGATTTTTGAAATCATCCCAGCCAATCTCTTTTTCCTTGATTCCGTAGCCGGCAAAAACTACGGGGGCTTCAATAGAGCCGGCTGTCGAGGGCATGCTGGTGAAGTCGACTCCTGACTTAAAGCTTCGCGTCTTCAAGAGAGCGCCCTTCCTGACTTCCAGGTTGATCTGGCTGGAGACATCTGAGATTTCCTTCATGACAAATTCCTGGAGATAGCTTTTTTCCCGTGGCGGCGCCTGCTGTCCCGCGGCGGCCATGCCTCTGGCCATCATGCGGCCCATGCTTGGAGCATCTCCGGCGGGTTTCAACTTCCATAAGGCAAAAAGGGACGCCGCATACTCAGAAGCCAGCTCGTATCCTCTCGTCGCAGTCTCCCGGCCCTCCATGAGATCAGAAGCAATATAAGATAGCATCACCAAAGAATCTTTAGCAGTTATGGACTCAAACCCGATTTTCATTTTTTCTGGCACGGCCTGAGGTTTTTCGACAAGGATCAGGTTCTTTAAAATATCTTCGGGTTTTGGCTGCTGAGCGGTTTGAGGAGTCTGCGCGCTCACGCTGAAAATCAAAAAGACAATTAAAAGAATCAACAGGACGGACTTTTTCATCACATTTTCCTCCTTTAATGATAATTTGAATGCATATGATTTTTTGACATCCGTTTTGGATATAACTAAAATTTAGACGAACAGCCATTATAAATTCTTCCTGGTATTTTTGGAATAGTTTCCCGGCTTCAGACAGGTTGTTCGTTCTGTCAAAAAAGCGGCAAAAACCAGAACACCATACTAAATTCTAAATGAATCTCTTCCATTTTGTTTGGGTGAAGGAGTTTTTGGTAACAAAAAGGCCCTCAGAGATGGCCGAAGCGACCATTGAAGGTTTAGCCTTCCCGAGCTGCCCTTCG
>CAZJYC010000004.1:0-72836 GCA_964550165.1 uncultured Eubacteriales bacterium | reverse complement strand
AAGCGGTTCGAAAACACGCGGGCTTTGCCCCATCGTTACCTCGGAGGGGGAAAAGATTCGCTTTCCCCCTTCCGACGGTCGCCCAATTCCATTGGGCTCCCTGCCTCCCCTTCTCGGGCGGGCATTTGCCCGCCCTGCGACCGAGGGGACACACCCCCTCGGCTCCCCCTTCTGATTTGTGGCAAGCCACAAATCAGCAAATCCCGCTCGGTTTCAGGCTTCGCTCTCCTCTCCCTTTGGTCGAGGAACCTTGCCCGCTCAGCCTTCAAACGGTTTTTTCACCGCTTAGCCTCCGCTTGGAATCTTTTAAAGAGCGAACTCCGAAGGCTAAATCCTCAATGGTCGCTACGTCTATTCCCAAAATCCCTTCGAATCAAGGAATTTGGGATGATTACAATGGGATCCTCTGTTTGACACATATTGCTGACAGTGATAGTAAATAGATTCTGACAATCTGGCTAAATGAAGTTATTCAACGCTATTTTTTATCCTGAAAAGCGAGTTTTGACTCGATAAGAAGGAGGGGAATTCCATGAGAAGAAAGTATTTCATCATCGGCTTAATCAGTCACTGGCTTTTCATCTGCTTGGTGACGGGCCTTGTCTCCTGCGCTCGGAAAGAAAAGAAGGGGGCGCCGGCTGGGAGTGAGCAACTGGGAATTGTCCCGGAGACAAAAGCCCAGAGGGATGAGCGGATGGCGTGGTGGCGTGAGGCGCGATTCGGTCTCTTCATCCACTGGGGCCTGTACGCCATTCCTGCCGGCGAATGGAAAGGAGAGACAAATCATGCCGAATGGATTCTGACCACAGCCCGGATTCCCGTGAGGGAGTATGAGAAGTTTTCTCTCCGGTTCAATCCAGTGAAGTTCGATGCCAGGCAGTGGGTCAAAACCGCCAAAGAAGCCGGCATGAAGTATATCGTCATCACCAGCAAACATCATGACGGCTTCTGCCTTTTCGACTCCAGGCTCACGGATTATGATGTTGTCGATGCCACTCCCTTCAGGCGAGACATCCTGAAAGAACTTTCAGAAGAGTGTCACAAGCAGGGGATAAAAATTTGCTGGTACCACTCGATCATGGACTGGCATCATCCGGATTATCTCCCCCGCAGAAATTGGGAAGACCGTTCCGCCGAAGGAGCGGACTTCGACCGCTATATCGAACATATGAAAGGTCAACTCAGGGAACTTGTTGGAAATTATGGTCAAATCGGAGTCCTCTGGTTTGACGGCGAGTGGGAAAGCACCTGGGATTATGAGAAAGGCAATGCGCTTTACAAATACGTCCGCTCGCTTCAGCCCGGAATCATCGTAAATAACAGGGTAGGGAAGGGGCGGGCAGGCATGGCTGGAACCTTTGACCCCCAGACATCTGCCGGAGATTTCGGAACGCCCGAGCAGGAAATCCCTGCCACAGGTCTTGGGTATGACTGGGAAACCTGCATGACCATGAATGACCATTGGGGTTACAACAGATTCGACCAGAACTGGAAATCGACGGAAGACCTTATCCGCAAGCTGGTCGATATTGTCAGCAAAGGCGGGAACTTTCTGCTTAACGTCGGGCCGACAGCCGAAGGCCTTTTTCCTCAGCCTTGCGTCGAGCTTCTGAGGGCCATAGGACAATGGCTGGATGTCAACGGCGAGAGTATTTACGGGACTTCAGCCAGTCTTTTTGAGAAACTGGATTGGGGACGGAGCACAACCAAGCCGAAAAAGCTATTCCTGCATGTGTTTGACTGGCCAGATGACGGAAAACTCGTTGTGCCCGGCCTTGTCAGTCAGGCAGAATCTGCCTATTTTTTGGCAAACCCTGAAACGAAATTAAGGATTGGATACGAGAATGGCTCAGCCATTGTCTTTGTGCACCCGGAAGCCCCGGACCCGATCGATTCTGTAATCGTGCTTGAATTCAGAGAAAAGCCGGAAGTTGTCAGGAGACCGGTCATCCTCGCTGAGAGCGACATTTTCTGCAACAGTCATGAAGTCCGGCTGGTGAGCAATCTCGATCATGTTGAAATCCGTTATACTCTCGACAGCAGTAACCCGACTAAAGATTCGTTCCTTTACCAAAAGCCCTTAATCTTGAAGCAAACGACAACTCTGAAGTGCCAGATATTCCGCAGCGGCCAGGCCATTAGCAGCGTTGCTGAGAAAACTTTCGAGAAAGTTTTGCCAAGACCTTCGGAAAAAGATTTTGGGATGGCACTTGGCTTAGTTTTTGCCTATTACCAGGGAAAATGGAGCAAGCTTCCGGATTTTGCTGCGCTCGAACCCGTGGCTTCGGGCGAGGTCAGCACTTTTGACCTCAGCCCCAGAAAACAGAACGAGGATTTTGCTCTCAGGTTCGAAGGATTTGTCCAGGTGCCCAAAGATGGAGTTTATAAATTTTACCTGACTTCTGACGACGGCAGCCGCTTGCTCATCGGTGATGAGGTGGTCGTGGATAATGACGCCTTGCACGGGCCGACTCTTGTTTCAGGACTGATTGCCCTTCAAGCGGGTTTCCACCCGATTGTTGTCGAGTTTTTTCAGCTCAGCGGCGGTATCGAGCTCGATGTCTCTTTCTCCGGACCCGGCACCAGCAAACGAACTATCCCCGGCTCGTCGTTATTCCATGCCAGGGAAAAATAGGACCGATACGATTTCCAGGAGTTTTCCGGCTACTTTTTTTTATTTATTTTTGCGAAGCATTTTCCTGAAGATGAATCCAGAATGAAAAGAGGTCAAGCCATGAAAAGAATTTTAATCTTGGTTTTGGGTCTCGCCTGGGTTTTCTTTATGGAATTATCGGGCGAGAAAGCCTTAGGAGGTCAAGAGGTCATTATTCCAAGGCCGGAATATCCCCGTCCTCAGTTTGTACGGCCCCAATGGATGAATCTCAACGGAAAATGGACTTATGCCTTTGATTTCGGCAATTCAGGCCAAGAAAGAGGCTTTGCCAAAAGCTCTGGGTTTGACGCAGAAATAATCGTTCCCTTCTGCCCGGAGAGTCCTTTATCAGGCGTCAATCACAAGGATTTTATTAACGCCCTGTGGTACCAGCGGACTATCGCCGTTCCTCTGGACTGGGAAGGAAAGAATGTCCTTCTTCATTTTGGGGCTGTGGACTATGAGACGGAAGCCTTTATCGACGGCAAGTCGGCCGGCAAGCACTGGGGAGGCACTTCCTCTTTTGCGTTTGATATCACGAGGTTTGTGAAGGCGGGTGGGACGCACAATCTTGTTGTCTATGTCCGCGATGAACTGCGCTCAGGGATTCAGCCTTCTGGAAAGCAATGTCCGGATTATGGCTCGCGGGGATGCCACTACACCCGGACAACCGGAATCTGGCAGACGGTCTGGATGGAGCCTGTCTCAAAATATGGCCTGTCCTCCTGTCAGGTCATTCCTGATCTTGACCAGAAAAGGTTTTATGTCCTGCCGCGCTTATATGGTTTGAAAGATGGGTTGAAATTCCGGGCCACTGTCAAAGACGGCTCGAAAAAGGTGAGCTCCTCTGAGGCTGTTGCCAGCAACAATGCGGCCTGCGTCCTGCCTCTCAAGAAGCCAAAGGTCTGGTCGCCTGAAGACCCTTTCCTCTACGATTTGGTCTTTGAAGTCGTGGACACAGCCGGAAAGGTTGTGGATAGAGTGGAAAGCTATGCGGGATTGCGCAAAGTTCACATCGAAGGCAACCGCATTTTTCTGAATAACAGCCCTTATTATCTGCGGCTTGTGCTCGACCAGGGCTTTTACCCGGATGGGATCTGGACAGCTCCCAGCGACGAGGCCCTGAAAAGGGACATAGAGCTTTCGCTCCAGGCCGGCTTTAACGGAGCCCGTTTGCACCAGAAAGTCTTCGAGGAGCGGTTTCATTATTGGGCGGATCGGCTGGGGTATTTGACCTGGGGAGAATCTTCGAGCTGGGGCATCGATACATCGAATGGGGTAGCAGCCAGAAATTTTCTCACCGAATGGGAAGAGGTCGTTGTCCGGGACAGAAACCATCCCTCGATCGTTGCCTGGACCCCTTTCAACGAAGCCTGGAGTGGGGGAGAGGCGCTCGGGCGTCTGATCGCCAACGTTTATGAATTGACGAAGAACCTCGACCCAGCCCGTCCGGTGAACGATTCGAGCGGAGGTATCCATGTGAGGACAGACCTCTGGACAGAACACAGCTACGAACAGAATCCTCAGAAACTAAGGGAATTGCTCACGCCCTCTGAAGGCAAGCCTGTCTGGTGCCTCCATCCGGAGAAAAGCTGCGATTATCAAGGTCAGCCTTACTTGATCGATGAATACGGCGGAATTAAATGGATACCGAGTGCTGAAAGGCAATATGCCGCTGATTCCTGGGGCTACGGAGAGGAACCGAAAACGATAGAAGAGTTTTACGAGAGGCTTGAGGCCCTGACCGATGTCATCCTGAGCCTGGATCATATCTGCGGGTTTTGCTATACCCAACTAACCGATATCGAGCAGGAGCAGAACGGAGTCTATTTTTATGACCGCACAGAGAAATTTGACATGGAACGTATCCGCAGGATTCTCACCAAGTCACGGGACATTAGAACAAAATGATCTCTTTTAAATTTTATGGGTGAATGAGAACTTCGTTTTATTCGTAGAAAGCCAGGGAGGGACGAGCCACATGGGAATATTTAGCTTTTCCGAGTCGTCCTTGAGCGAAGCCGACAGAGTCGTCCAGTCGAGACATTTGAGCGTAAGCCTGAAAAAGCATAGAGGCATTAATATTGCTAAGCCATACGATGAAGACACGGCGAGCAGGCGCAGTCCCGAGACCACCGAGTGGACGGCAGGGGAATAGCGTTAAAAATCTGACTGGAGCGAGGACATTCCAGGCTTTTTCTTCTGAGGAGCAAGAGGATGAATTCAAACTTCAGCCGTCGCAATTTTCTAAAGACACTCGGCATGGCTGCGGCCGCCGTGGCAGTGCCGCAGTTTGAGTTTTGCGCCAAACGAAGCGTCAAAAAGCCAAACATCATTTTTATCCTGGCCGATGACCTTGGTTATGGCGAGCTGGGATGCTACGGCCAGGAAAAGATTAGAACACCCAACATAGACAGATTGGCTGCTCAAGGCATGAGGTTCACCCAGCACTACTCAGGCAGTCCGGTCTGCGCTCCTTCACGCTGCGCGCTCTTGACCGGCCGGCACACGGGCCATTGCTATATCCGTGACAACGACGAGATGGCGGAGAGGGGCGAGGTCTGGAGGGATCCCAACCTAGAAGGTCAGCGTCCGCTGTTGCCCGACACCACCACCATCGGGACAATTCTGCAAAAAGCAGGCTACGCCACTGGAGTCATCGGCAAATGGGGCTTGGGTGGACCGGGAAGTTCAGGCGAGCCGAACAACCAGGGTTTCGACCACTGGTTTGGCTATCTCTGTCAGCGTCTTGCTCATAGTTATTATCCCACCCATCTGTGGCGAAACGGAGAGAAAGTCGTCCTTGAAGGGAATGAGTATTTCTTTCCCCATCAGAGATTGCCTGAGGATAAAAATCCTTATGAAAAAACTTCCTATGAAATCTATAAGGGCAAACAGTATTCTATAGACCTGATGGTCAAAGAGGCACTCAGTTTTATCCGGGCCAGCGCAGGCAAGCCTTTTTTCCTCTATTTGCCTTTCCCTGTTCCTCATGCAGCACTCCAAGTGCCAGAGGATTCGCTTAAAGAATACGAGGGAGTATTCCCGGAAACTCCGTACAAGGGCGATAAGGGCTACTTGCCCCATCCCACACCGCGAGCTGCGTATGCCGCCATGATCACTCGGATGGACAGGGAAATTGGCTGGGTCATGGCCCTTTTGAGAGAGCTGGGAATCGATGAAACGACTTTGGTTGTTTTTTCGAGCGACAATGGCCCGACATTCAACGGTGGGACAGATTCTGAATTTTTCATGAGTACAGGACCCTTACGAGGATTGAAGGCTTCTCTCTATGAAGGCGGGATTCGTGTTCCGCTGATCGCTCGCTGGCCAGGCAGAATAAAGCCAGGCACGGTAAGCGGCCATGTCTCTGCCTTCTGGGATTTTCTTCCCACTTTTTTGGAGCTTGCAGGAGCAGAACCACCTGAAGAGATTGATGGCATTTCATTGCTGCCCGAGCTCTTGGGACAATTCAAGAAGCAGGACAAGCATGAGTACCTTTACTGGGAATACCATGGGAGCCAGGCCGTTCGCTTGGGCGTTTGGAAGGCTTTCCGGAAAACAGTGGCGGAGAAGCTCGAGTTGTATAACTTGAGGGATGACCCCGGCGAGAAACACAGCGTCGCAGATGCGAGACCAGAGGTGGTGGCTAGGGTCATGGAGATCATGGGGAAGGGGAGAGCCGAATCAGAATTATTCCCTTTGGTTCTGAAAAAATAAGACCCGGGCAAAGGGCAGGGGAGCTCCTTTAAGATTCTTTCTGGTATGCTTGTCCGACGTTAAAAACTTAGAATATGATAACACAAAATACAAATAATTCTAATAATAACAGGCAGTTAAAAGACGATTAAACATATTATAAGGCTTGCGAATTAAAATATTTTCTAATTTAGGTTAATTTGATATCCAAATTCTCATCTTTTTAAGGCTAATAAATTTGAAATTTGTATTATTTTATGCATGTTATCCGCTTATAATTTATTTGATATCAATAATTTAAATATTCTTTCTGCCATAAAGCCATTTTATCTTATTTATTTTCAATTAGTTAGAAAATAAGTGCTCAGATCTTAGCCTTCATATTCTTTCTTTTTTGCTTTTTCTAAGATTTGTCAGAGCAAAAAAATACCTTTCTGAATATCACAAAACTGTTATTGCCGTGTTCTTTTTTTCTCTCCGTTTTTCTACTTTTCGACGTTGAGCTGGGCGATGTCGTCGGTTCCCATCCCCCAAAAAAATTTTTTGATGATCGTGGTTAACGATCTTGAACGCGGGAAGACAGGTGACCCTATTGTTTCGAAGATAAAAAGGATCATTCAGACTGTCCAGGAAAAATCTCCGAGGTCGAAAATTTTTCCTAAAATTTTTCTGCCTGTCAATCCTGATTTTGGCCCGGCACCCGATCATACGAACAAAACGGCGGAAATTCTCGCGATTAATGATTCTTTAAAGCAAGGGGCCAAGGAGCTTGGCGTGAATCATGTCGATTTACATTCTTTGTTTATTGTCGAAGATAATAAACTCAATCCGGAATACACCAAAGACGGACTACACTTGAAAGGAAAAGCGTACTTCGCCTGGAAATCTGCCATAGAACAATATGTGCGCCAATTTTGCGGATAGAATCTCCTTAAAAATCATATTAAACGTCTTCGGAGTAAATGAGGGGTATGATTTCATAATTTATTTATTTTCAAAAATTTATTTTAAAATGTCGGCAGGCCGACATTCTTGAATAATTTTCTATTTTGTTCTTGCAATTTAGGTCTATTTTTTATATTTTACTTTCTGTATTTCCGTCCGGAGCGTAAATGTGATCATCGCCATCGCCAATCAAAAAGGAGGGGTAGGGAAGACCACAACCGCTTTTAATCTCTCCTCCGCCATTGCCCTGTTTGGAAAAAGCACCCTTCTGGTAGATACCGACCCTCAAGCGCATAGCACAGTTTCCAGCGTGAGAGACCCCTCGCTCTATGAAAAGTCACTCTATGATGTCTTGGTGAATTCAAACGTGAAAATCAGAGAAATCATCGTCAAGTCTTCAGTGCCAGGCCTTGAGGTGGCCATTTCGAAAATATCGATGGCGAAGCTGGAGCCGATGCTGCTGGGCGAAATCGATGGACACTTCCGCTTGAGAGATGTTGTGGAAACGATCAGGAACGATTACGATTTTATCATCATCGATACTCCACCCACTCTTGGCCTGATAACCATCAACGCCTTGGTGACGGCAACCCATATTATAATTCCCATTCAATCGTCTTATCTAAGTCTGGAAGGAACGGATGACCTGCTTGAGACTATTGAGAAAATAAGAAAGAATATAAATCCCAAACTGGAAATCTTGGGAGTGCTCATAACGCTCCATGATAAAAGAACGAACATTTCAAAGGATGTTGTTGACCGAATCAAAGGTGTTTTCGGAAAAAAAGTTTTTAAAACGATGATATCGAAAAGTGTCAAACTTGAAGAAAGCCCTGCCTATAAAGAATCGATATTTACTTATGCTCCCAATTCGGTGGGGGCGGTTCAATACAAGAAACTTGCTGAGGAGGTTATCGGTCGTGCAAAGAGCTAAGAAAAGCGGTCTGCCAGAGCATATAAAAATGAAGCATGATGTCCACTATGTGGACTTGATAGATTCAAGATCTACCAGCCCCAGAATCAGAATGATTCCAGTAAACGAAATCGACCCGAGTCCTCAACAGGCAAGGACAGAGTTAGGAAACATCCAGGAGCTTATGGCCTCGATCAAGGAAAAAGGAATACTTGAACCAATTCTTGTCCGAAGAAAGAACGAACGCTACGAGATCGTCGCTGGCGAAAGACGCTATGTGGCTGCCAAAAACATCAAAATGAAGGAACTTCCTTGTATTGAGATGAATGTTTCTGACAATGAAGCAATGGAGATGGCTTTGATCGAGAATATGCAGAGAAAAGATCTAGATGTTTTTGAAGAAGCCGATGGATTGAGAGCCTTGTCGGATTTGTATGGATACAGCCACGAACAAATTTCAAGAAAGATAGGAAAAGCCAGGTCGACGGTGACAGAGATAATGAACATCAGTAAAATACCGAAAGAGATCAGGAAATTGTGCGATGAATACAAGATTAAAAGTCGAAGCACGATATTAGAAATTGCCAAACAGAAAGATATGAACGACATGCTAAAGCTCATTACTGCCATAAAGAAAAGAGAGCTAAAAAGAGAAGATACAAGAGACCTTTCAAAGTTGATCAAGGGAAAAATTAAAAAAGAAAGAGCTTTTATTTACAACTATGCAGAGAAGGATGATAAATTCAAGGTAAAAATTGAATTCAGAAAGCCAAATGTGACAAGAGATGAGATCATAGAGACATTGTTAAGGGTAATAAAAAAATTAAAAGAAAGCATTTTTTAAAAAAAATTGATAATAGTTTACATAATATCCCTTATGCGACACAGTCGGCAAAAATAATATAATTATATTATTATCAATAACTTATATAAATATCGCTGAAAGGTGGGAAATATTTAGCTTTTTTCTTAGAGGCCCTTGCTCATCGCATCCAAGAAATCGGCATTTGTCTTGGTCTTGGATATCTTTTCCAGAAGAAGTTCCATCGACTCAACTTCGCTGAGCTGGCTAAGGACCTTCCTCAGGATCCAAATTCTGTTGAGATCGTTATCTGCAATAAGAAGCTCTTCTTTTCTTGTGCCAGAGCGAGTGATATCTATAGCCGGAAAAAGTCGCTTATCGACAAGACGTCTATCAAGATTTATTTCTAGGTTTCCTGTTCCCTTAAACTCTTCAAAAATTACTTCATCCATACGGCTTCCGGTATCGATCAGGGCGGTGGCGACGATAGTCAAGCTGCCTCCTTCTTCAACTTTTCTGGCAGAGCCGAAGAATTTCTTTGGCTTGTTCAATGCATTGGCGTCAATTCCTCCAGAAAGGACTTTTCCTGATGGCGGGATAATGGCATTATGGGCTCTGGCCAAGCGGGTGATGCTGTCGAGAAGAATGGTGACATCTTTTTTGAGCTCCACAAGCCTTTTCGCTTTTTCCAAGACAATGTTGGCCACCTGAGCATTTCGAGCCGGAGGCTCGTCGAACGTTGATGCGACCACTTCGCCATTGATGCTCCTCTGGAAATCCGTGACTTCTTCTGGACGCTCGGCGACGAGGAGGACAATAAGAAATATTTCGGGGTGATTTTTTTCGATCGATTTGGCAATCGTCTTCAAAAGTGTTGTTTTTCCTGCTCGAGGAGGAGAAACGATCAATCCTCTTTGACCTTTGCCGATCGGGGTTAAAAGGTCCATGACCCGCGCATTAAGATTTTTCTTTTCGCCATCCTCAAGCCTGATTTTTTCAAAGGGATAAAGAGGAGTCAGATTGTCAAAATATATATTTCTCCTGGAGTCAAGAACTATCTCAGGGTGGGCAAAATTGATAGCCTCAATTTTAATCAGGGCAAAATATTTCTCTCCGTCTTTAGGCGCACGGACGATTCCTGATATCGTATCGCCGGTTCGAAGCTGAAACTTTCGAATCTGGGAAGGAGAAACATAGATATCGTCATGACTGGGCAAATAACTGAATTCAGGGGCCCTGAGAAAGCCAAAACCATCATCGAGACATTCCAGGACGCCTTCGGAAAAAAGCAATCCATTCTTTTTAGCCTGCGCTTCTAGAATCTTGAAGATGAGATTGTGCTTGTTTGAATCCTCGATTTCGTCTTCTGAGAGACCAAACTGTCCGGAAATTTTGTGCAATTCTTCAATGTCTTTTTCTTCGAGTTGGGCTAAATTATACTCTTTCATTTTTATTTATTCTCCTTTTTGCCAATTATTTTTGAACTGGATATTCTGTTTAGAGTCTAACTGAGAGATATATTAATTTATTTAATATCAATGAGTTAAAGATGGCTCTTGGGGCCCCTCCCCTTCTTCCCTTTTTGGAAGCGCAGAAGGAACTGCCACTTTTTTCTTTTCACGTTTTTCGGGGAGTTTCCGTATCAGCGCGATTTTCAAGACTTCATCCATGTTTTCGACAAAATGGATTTTCATTTCCTCAAGTATGTTTTTTGGGAGATCTTTTAAGTCCGGCTTATTATCAAGGGGAAGAATGGCCTCTTTAATCCCTTCGCGATGAGCAGCCAGTAGTTTTTCTTTGATACCGCCCACCGGAAGGACTTTTCCCTTCAGAGTAATTTCTCCGCTCATGGCCACTTTTTTGTTGACCGGGATTTCCGTGAGCAGAGAGATGATCGATGTGGCGATGGTGATCCCGGCAGAAGGGCCTTCTTTGGGAGTAGCGACCTCTGGGACATGGATGTGAATATCGTAATTTTTATGCAAATCCTTGGCGATATTCAGCTCATAGATTTTCCCTTTGACATAGCTGAAAGCCGCCTGGGCGGATTCCTGCATGATTTCCCCAAGATGGCCTGTCAGGGTGAAGTTTCCTTTGCCATGGACTTTTGTCACCTCAAATGTTAATAGCTCTCCGCCAAATTCTGTCCAGGCCATGCCTATGGCAACACCTATTTCATTTTTTTTGTCGATCTCTGAGCGTCTGAATCTTGGAATGCCGAGAAAATTTTCGAGATCCTTGTCGGTCACTTTTTCCTCGTAGGACTTGCCTTTGGATACGACTTTCTTAACGACTTTGCGGCATATGGAGTTAATCTCGCGTTCGACATTCCTTACACCGGCTTCTTTTGTGTA
Organism: uncultured Eubacteriales bacterium; assembly: GCA_964550165.1. Taxonomy (GTDB): domain Bacteria; phylum Acidobacteriota; class Aminicenantia; order Aminicenantales; family Aminicenantaceae; genus CAZJYC01. Next base: position 61,470 of record CAZJYC010000004.1, on the reverse strand, counting down.
CTCCCGAATGAGTTTCATGAAGGCTTTTTCGGTGATTTTCAGGTTGTTCTCATTCAGGCCGTGGGCTTTCAACTGCTTGGGGAGCAGGAAGCGCTTGGCGATCTGCAGTTTTTCATCTTCGGTGTATCCCGGGATCCTGATGACTTCCATTCTATCGAGTAGAGGCCGAGGAACGGGTTCGAGCATGTTCGCGGTTACGATGAACATAACTTGGGAAAGGTCAAAATCGGTATCTATGTAATGGTCGAGAAAAGTGCTGTTCTGTTCAGGATCCAGGACCTCCATCAAGGCCGAAGCTGGATCTCCTCTGAAATCCATGCTCATCTTATCCACTTCGTCCAGCAGGAAGACAGGATTCTTTGTTCCGGCTCTTTTTATCATCTGGATGATTCTTCCTGGATAGGCTCCGATGTATGTCCTTCTATGCCCTCGGATTTCGGCTTCGTCTCTCACTCCGCCCAGAGAGAGACGGACGAATTTTCTTCCCGTTGCTCGCGCGATCGAACGGCCGAGCGAACTCTTCCCTACGCCCGGAGGGCCTATAAAGCCTAAAATGATGCCTTTCGGGTTTTTAACAAGCTGACGAATCGAAAGATACTCCAGTATCCTTTCTTTGACCTTCTCCAATCCATAATGATCTTCATCTAGGATTTTTTCTGCTTCATCCAGGGCTCTCTTCTCCCTGGATTTTTTGTTCCAGGGCAATGAGGTGAGCCAGTCCAGATAGTTGCGGCAGACTGTCGCTTCTGCTGACATCGGAGGCATAGATTCCAGCCTTTCTATTTCTTTATTAGCCTTCTCTTCGGCATCTTTGGGCATGTTGGCTTGAATCACCTTTCGCTTCAGCTCTTCGATTTCATTAGGCTGATCCTCTTTTTTAAAACCAATCCCGGCGGGGAAAACCTTTTGGCCAGCCTCCCTAAAAAGATCCTTTCGGCGGCTTTTTCCTTCTTTTTTCAGCCTGGAATTAATTTTCAGTATTTCGTTTTCTAAGACAAAATTCAGCCGTCTTATTCTTTCGAAGCTGTTGACTGTTTCCAACAGATTCTGCTTTTCTTCTAAAGGAAGATAGAGGTGTGAGGAAATAATGTCGGTAATCCTGTCAGGAGTGTTATCTCTCAATGCAGGAATAATGGATTCGAAATTTGCATTCTGGCTGAGCTTGAGATAATCCTCGAAGAGGGCCAATACTCTTTGCAATATTTCTTTCAACTCTTTGCTTTCGCTCTCGATTTCTTTGATTTCTTTAGCCAAAACTTGATAAAAAGGATAAGTGCTGAGGTATTCTATGATTCTTGCCCTTTTCTTCCCTTCGACGACAACTTTGACGTTGTTGTTGTCCATCTTAAGAATACGGATAATTTTGGCGATCACACCCATGGAATAAATATCCTTGGGCGTGGGATTGTCCAGAGACGCATCCATTTGAGCGGCAAGGAAAATCAGTTTGTCTTTCTCTATCGCAATTTCGAGCGCTTGAATGGAGGATGGCCGTCCGATGATGAAAGGAACTAGGGTGGAAGGGAAAACAACGATGTCCCTCAGCGGGATTAAAGAAATGTTCCTCGTCGTTTCTGAGTAATTGTTGGCGTTTTGCATATTTATGCTCCGAATTTTTAGGAAGAGTTTAACTCATCCTAAATTTGACCGGTTCTGGGGATTAATTTCATGAAGAATCTTGACTTTCTATTATAGCCTGTTCAACCAAAAAGTCAACTGTCTTTTTAAGCTGAAGATTTCTTTGGATTTCTTCTCTCTTACCTTCTCTGTTAACACTGTCCACGACCTTGGCCAAGGGAACATTATTCGCTTTGGCGATGGCCTTAAATTCTTCATGAATTTCTTGATCAGAAACAGTCAGCCCTTCTTTTTCGGCGATTTTTGTCAAAATCAAATGATTCTTCAAATTTTGTTCGGCCTTCTGTTGGGCCTCAGTCTTAAGTTGCTCAAGTTCCTCTTTTTTCAGGTCTTTCTGGGGGCGAGAAGATAGGAAGTTCTTTAAGGCTCTTCTGTATTCCTGGTCAACCAAAATTTCTGGCAGTTCAATGCTGAGTTGGTCCGATATCTTTTTTAATATTTCCTCGGCCATCTCGTTCTTGGCTTCTTTCTCCTTAGAGTAAACCAGTTCCTCCCTTATTTTTTCTTTTAATGCATTCAAATCTGTGAATTCTCCGAGATCCTTTGCGAATTCATCGGTTATTTCTGGAAGTTTTTTTTCTTTGACCGAGACGATCTTTAAGGTGTATTCGATTGTTCTCCCTGCAAGTTTTTTGTTCTTATGGTTCAGGTCAAAATCAATCAAGAAATTTCTGACTTCACCGGGCTTTAATCCTATCAGGTTCTTATTCAGGACATCTTCATTCTCGGGTTGACCGGCATGGATGACTCCTTTCTCTATGGGGAGCATCTTTTTCGTTTTCAAATCTTTTCCTCGCACTTCTGCAATAACATAATCGCCGTCGACCACTCCCCTCCCCTCAACAGGAGCGTATTCGGCAGACCTTTGCCGGAGCTCCTCCAAAGCTTGCTGAAGTTCTTTATCCGTTAACGAAGTGTTTTTCTTTTTAACTTTAATTTTTTTGTATTCAGGGAGTTTGATCTCTGGCATGATTTCAAATTGTGCTTTGAAATGAAGAGGATCTCCTTCCTTGAAGTGAAGGTCGCTCACGACGGGCATAGCCACAGGATCCAGATTTTGTACTTTGAGCTCATGGCTTAGCGCCTTAGGCACTAGAGAATTGATGACATTATCTCTTATCTCCGGATAGAACCTTTGCTTGATGATAGGAATCGGGGCCTTTCCAGGCCTGAATCCCGGGATTTTAGCTCCGGAGGAATATTGAGTCACAATCCTTTCAAATTCTCTCATGACCTCGTTGGTCGAGATATCAACTTCAATTTCTCTTTTACACGTGCTCAAAACTTTTACGTTGCTTGTCATTGTATTAGTCGATAATTATGTTGGCCCTGCTAAAAAAAATAATGGGCAGAGCGGGAGTCGAACCCGCAATCCTTTAGAAGGAACTAGGTCCTAAGCCTAGCGCGTATGCCAATTCCGCCACCTGCCCCTAATTTTTTTTGAGTAATGGGATAAAAAAGCTAATGCTTAATTTAAAGCTTCTTCTAATGAAGAACGGTTTTTTTTGGAATGAAAATTTGGTATAGAAATGTTTATATAGCATATTTTTCTAACTTTTGTCAATTTTTTTGAACACCATTGGAAGCATCTTTTTTTCCATGATGAGAAAAGAGATTTGATAGAGAGAGGAATGAAGGCGCTGGTTTCCGTCCCTCTGAAGCCCATGGTGGTGGGTGGGTCTTTGGCGAGGAGGGATGGAAACCAGCACTGTGAGAGCTTGCTTTTATCGTCATCATATGCCTTCACAGAAAAAATAATGCTTACAGCAGCATGCGTTGTTTTTTATCGCAAATACTTTTTGAGTTTTTCTGCCTGAGCAGGATCGACTTTCAATAATTTTCTGTAGGTTTCTCTCGCACTGTAATTATCATGGAGATTCAAGTATGTGATGGCCAGGTTAAATAATGCATTGCCGAAGTCAGGCTGAAGTTCAACAGCTTTTTTCAAAGGATAAAGAGCAGAATCAAATTTTTTCTGCTGCATGTAGCCCACGCCAACGGCATGCCAGGCGTTAGCGTCATTAGGTTCTAAGTCGACAAGTTTGCTGTATAAGTCGACTAATCTTCCCCATTGTTTAAGTTCGAGGTAAATTTGCCCAAGGGTGGAGTAGGCATAGGTATTACCTGGATTCATTTCTATGACTTTTTTAAATGCTTCAATGGCTTCATTGAATTTTTTTAGCTTGAAATACATATAGCCGAGATTGTAGATAGAGTCACTGTTTCCTGGGGTTAGTTCAACGATTTTCTTGGCGATCTCCACAGCCTTATCATTCATCCCGGCCTTGTCATACATTCCTAAAATAGCGCGGTAATAATTGAGAGGACCTTCCGGGCTCAATTCGGCAAGCCTTATATAGGCTTCAGCCGCTTTTTCATACTGGTTTGCATTTTGATAGGCTTGAGCCAGCCTGTAGATAATCGCCGTATCTTGAGGACTTTCTTTCGAAGCTTGCTCAAAGGCCTCGGCAGCGGCTTCAAACTGCTTGAGCTCAAACCGGCTCAAACCCAGATGATAATAGACTTCACCCGGTTTGTCTGGGTTTGAGCTGAGGTGTTTTTCAAAGAATTCCGCAGCCTTGGCAAAGTTTTTGAGCTCTTCATAAGCCCCAGCGATATAAAAATATGCGTCTTTATAGTCAGGGTTGAGCTGGATGGCTCTTTCCAGCTGTGGGATGGCCTCTTCGTATCGTCTCATTTTGATGTAGACAACTCCCAAGCCGTAGTAAGCATCGTCTCTATTTGCGTTTAATTCGATGACCTTTTTATAGGCTGAAATGGCTGACTCATAATTTCTCTGCCGGCTGTAAACAGAGGCGATGAGGGCTTGGGCTTCGATATCGTCAGGAATATCTTTGACAACTTTTTCTAAATAGCTCTGGGCCCTTCTTGTTTCATCGAGCAAGGAGGCGATTTTTCCTGCAAGAAAAGATCCTTCTGTGGTTGCGAGATAATCATCGCGTTGCCATTTTTTGAGTTTGATTTCGGATTTTTTCTGTACTGCTTTCAGCGCATTGGAAGGGATGATGAATTCGAAGCCTCTTTCAGGAATAATGAGGATTCCGACAACTTGTCCTTTTTCATCGATAAGTGGGCCTCCGTTATATTTATTTGGAACTGAAAATGAAGTTTTAATAATTTTTTGTCCGGGCGTTAGCTCGAAGAGATTGCTGATTGTTCCTGTTGAAATCGTTACCTCCCCCGATTCACTGCATCCGATGGCAAATAAGTTTTTGTTTTTCTCTAACTCGTCTGAATTCCCTAAAATAAGGGCTGGTGCTTTTGTCTTAGCTTTGAGGAGAACGGTGAATGACTTCTTGTCAAATCCCAAAATTGCTTCAATTTTAACATTTTTCCCGCTTGAATCCACTGCTTGGATGTCACTGGCTTGACTAATCAGCAGATAAGAGGTCGCAAGGACGCCATCTTCCACGAGAAACGCTGTCCCTTCGCCAACAATTTGTTTGTTGTCTCCATAGGCCACAAGAGAGATGATGCCGGTTCTATTCTTCTCTAATATTTCAGAAGCTTGCTGGCCTTGAGAAAAAGTAAATTTGACTGAAAAAATGAAAAAAACAAGTAGCCCAATGCTTGCTATTTTTCGTCCCATAATAACCTCCTTAAAGTGTATCAGAAGGTGTTTTGTGGCTTAAATGACAAATTTACACATTGAAAATTGTTCTGTCAAATGGTATCTGTGAAAACTTTGGGGAAGAACCCTGCTCCCCTTCGTATTTTTAACGTCATTCTCCGTTCGCTCTTCTCGGCGGCTGCGTAACGCTCCGGCTAAGCGGTTCAATAACACGCAGCTTTCTATTACCCAGGCGAAGGCAGAGTGGCGAGAAGGTCGTGTGAAAGGCTGAGCGGGCACAGTTCCTCGACCGAAGGGAGAGGAGAGCGAAGCCTTGAACCGAGCCGCTTTTGGCTCGCTGGGGCAAAAGCGGCGTACCTTCGAGCCAATCTGCCTGAGCTTTTCAAACGGTTTTCTCACCGCTTAGCCTCCGCGTGCAACCTTTTCAAGAGCGAACTCCGAAGGCTAAATCCTCAATGGTCGCTGCGGCTCTTTCTCAACATCTTTATATCAGGGTAGCTATCTTGTATTTAGGAATTAGAAATGCGAACAATTGGCTGGCGAAAATTGACAAAATCCTCTCTCTGGGATAGTTTGGATAGCAACACATAATGAGAAACAAAGAGATAGCTCTTCTTGTTTATTCCCTCACTCTTGCCGGTGCGTTAGCTTGGCTGGTGATCATTTTTCTGGCTCCTTACTTGAGGAGCCGGTCTCCGGGATTGAGCCTCTTCGCCTACGCAATTTTTTCTCCTTTCTGTCATCAAATTCCTTCTCGCTCCTTTTTCCTATTTGGATTCCCCATTGCCGTGTGTGGCCGTTGTCTTGGGACCTATTTTGGGTTTTTGGGGGGGATTGTGCTCTTTCCCCTCGTAAAGGGATTATTGAATTTTTCTCTGCCAAAGGCTCGAACTTTTGTTCTTTTCTCTCTGCCGATTGGTCTCGATTTCCTGGGAAATCTTTTCCATCTCTGGAAGAGCTCCAACTGGATACGATTTGCCACAGGATTTATCTGGGGGATTATTCTGCCCTTCTATTTTATTGCTGGCTTGACGGATTGTTTTGTGAGAACAAAAAGAAATGGTTTTAGGATAAAAAAAGCAATTTTCTAGCCATTTTATCCGTGCTAAGAGCACGGATGTTGCTTCAAAATACATCTTGAAATTTAAATCGAAATCTCAATAGAATAAGAAAAACCAAAAGAGTAGGAGGAAGGATGAGTAATCAGAGACCGGGTATGTTAGTTCCTGCTTTGGTGGGCGGCGTTGTCGCAGGCGTCATTTCAGCCATCCCATTTTTTAAATGCCTTTGCTGCCTCTGGATCATTGGCGGAGCTATGCTTGCTGCCTATCTCCTCTCCAAGGATTCTCCTGTTGCTTTAACCGGCGGTGATGGGGCAATCGTTGGCATTTTTGCAGGAATCGTGGCGGCTGTCGTGCACGCATTCGTCAATATACCGTTTCAAAGCTTCAACAGAGAATTTTTAGATGAAGTGAGGAATTGGATTACTGGGTACATGGAGGAGGTGCCCTCAGGATGGGAAAATCTGTTTGAAGGCGGATTCTCTATCGGCTTGTTCTTCGCTGGATTGGTAGTTTCGGCCATGATATTCGCAGCCTTCGGAGCCCTTGGGGGGATCATCGGCATCTCTCTCTTTGGAAAAAAAGCCGCTCAAAAGAGTCAAGGAGCCACAGGTGCTTCTGAAAACACAGGTGATCGTCAATCCTGAGTCCAACAGGGGCAAGACGAGGAAAAGGTGGCGCACGATAAAAGAAGCTCTGAAAAGCCTTATCAAAGAATTTAAATATGAATTTACCGAAAAGCCTTTGCAAGCGATTGAAATTTCAAGGCTTGCAATCAAAGACGGGACTGAACTCATCGTGGGAGTCGGTCGAGACGGGACAATTAATGAAATCGCCAACGGCTTCTATGAAAACAATAAAATCATAAACCCGCAGACCGTGTTGGGAATTGTCCCTTCGGGAACAGGTTGTGATCTCATCAGGAGCTTGAATATTCCTTTAAGGCTTAAAAATGCCGTGAAAACTATTGTGCAGGATCCTTCCTCCTGGATCGATATTGGAATCATAAGGTATAAGAATCCCTCCGGGATGGATGAGGAAAGATAGTTCTTGAATGTTTCAGATTTTGGAATCGGCGGGGAAGTTGTCCAAAAAGTTGATCAAAACCGGATGAAACCGAGAGCCTCCTCTTACCTGAGATGCTTGCTTTCCACCATCATAACCTATAAGAACAAAAGAATAAGGCTGAGAATCGATGATGAGGAATTTCCCATCGAAGAATATATGGTTGGGGCAATTTCAAACGGAAGGATTTTTGGCAAAGGGATGAAAATCGCGCCGCAAGCAAAGCTGGATGATGGTCTTTTTGATGTTGTTTTGGTCAAAGGGATGAAGCTCCTGGAGTTTTTCAGGAATGTTTGGAGAATTTATACGGGTTCTCATCTGACGCCTCCCAAGATATCGCTCGTCCAAGGCAGAAAGATAGAGGCTTTGCCAGAAGGCGATGAAAGTGTCCTCATCGAGGCAGGCGGCGAACAACTGGAGAAATTGCCGGCAACGTTTGAGATTGTTCCCCGAAGTCTTCCGGTCAAGGGCTATCTTTGATTAATTGGCCTTTTCCCTCTCCTTGTTCAAGGAATAGAGATAGCGGCAGTTTGTCAGGACCACAGTTCCTGATTCATCGCGGTATTTAAAAATCTCCGTCTTCTTTCCGATATAGGTTTCACGGTAGGAGGCCATAACTTTCTCTATGTAATTTTTAGTCTCAGGATAGGGCGGGATTCCGCCATTTCTCTTCAGAGCTTCCTGCCCGGCATTATAGGCAGCCAGGACATAATCTGTCCTCCGGCCGAAGATATTCATCAGGTCCTTTAAATACTTCACTCCACCCTCAATATTTTCAGCGGGATCGAACGGATTTCTCACCCCATATTTTTTTGCTGTTTCCGGCATCAATTGCATAAGTCCCATCGCACCCTTGGAAGAAATGGCATTGCAATTGTAATTGGACTCGGCCCTGATAATGGAATGAATCAGGGCTGGCTCCAGACCGTGTTCTTGGGCGATCTTCTTGATAGTTTGGTCAAATTCTGAATTTCCTGAACTGGCTTGAGTCTCCAGGTGCAGGCAAAGGAGGGCAAGAAGGGAGAAAATCCCCAAGTGAGCGATGATCTTAAGATTTGCGCCTTTTCTTTCCTTCATCATTCCCTTACTGTTTGATTTTAAGCCTTATCATGGCAGTTTTTTTGGGTAAAGGCAATCCTCTTTGGAGGTGAATTTTTAAGTGTTTTTTTAGCCCTCAAAGGTTAAACAAAAAACAAGGCTTCTATTATTTGATGATTTTTTCCAGGATTGAATAGCTCTCTTTAAGAACTTGATCCAGTTTTCCGACTTCAGTTCCTCCGGCTTGAGCGAAGTCCGGTCGCCCCCCTCCCCCACCCCCTATCATCGCGGCCATTTCTTTAATCAGGTCATTGGCCTTTATGCGGCCTGTGAGGTCTTTGGTGACAGCACTCACCAGGAAAATCTTTTTTTCTGATACACTTCCCAAGATGACAACTCCTGAGCCTAACTTCTGTTTAAGAGAATCAGCCAGTTCTCTGAGCTCCGCGTTGTTGAGCCCCTCTACTTTTTTGGTATAAACAGAAATTCCTTTAACTATTTTTACTTTGACTTCATCTGAGACATTTATATTTTCTTTGACCTTTACGCTTAAATCTTTGACATATTGTAAATGAGCAAGCCTTTGCCTGAGCGCTTTATTTTCTTTGTCTTTCTCTTTTAAGGATTCCTTCAATTTGTCAATCTGGGGAATCAGCTCCTTTTTTGGAGTATTGAGAGCTGATTGAATTTCATTCATAAGTTCGTCGCTTTCCTGGACATACCGCAGGGCCTCTTCCCCTGTCATGGCCTCGATCCTTCTCATCCCTGCTGCGATGCCGAACTCTGCGACAATTATAAACAATCCGATCTGGCCTGTAGAGGGAGCATGAACTCCGCCACAAAGCTCTTTGCTGAAATCATCGATGCTGACCATCCTCACCCTATCGCCGTACTTTTCCTCAAATATGGCTATTGCGCCTTCTTCGAGCCCTTCCTCCAGCGTTGTGATTCTGGTGTTGACGGGAATGTTTTCCCTGATTTTTTCGTTGACAAGCAACTCGATCTGCTTTAATTCAGAGCTGCTTAAAGGAGCAAAATGGGTGAAATCAAACCGGAAACGCGAGGCTGTAACGAGAGACCCGGCCTGTTTGACATGGTCTCCTAAGGTCTGTCGCAAGGATGCATGAAGAAGATGCGTTGCTGTATGGTTGCTGCTTATGGCTCTACGCTGCAAGGCATCGATATTCGCTTCCAGCGTATCGTGGACTTTTATTCTGCCTGAAATCACTTTCACTCTATGGGCGATGAGTTCAGGGATTGGAGTGTGGACATACTCGACAACCGCCGAAAAATGAGGATTTTTCAGAATTCCTTTGTCACTGGTTTGACCGCCTGCTTCTGCGTAGAAAGGAGTCTGGTCGAGGAAGATTTCTCCACTTTCTCCTTCCTTGAGCTCTTCAGTCCGATGGTCTTTTTTTAAAAGAGCAAGAACCCGCGCTTCGGGGACTTTCTCCTTCTCATATCCGACAAAACGCGTCTTGAGTTCTTTCAGTTTCTCGTAAATCTTTTTTTCTCTTTGTCTCTCTTCTCCCTTCCACGATAGACGAGCTCTATCGCGCTGTTGCTCAAGCTCTTTGTAGAAGCCCTTTTCGTCCACATCCATTTTTTTCTCTTCGGCTAATTCTTTGGTCAGGTCGAGCGGGAAGCCAAAGGTGTCATAGAGTTTGAAGGCTTTGGGCCCGGGAAGCACTTTTTGCCCTTCGCTCCGAGCTTCATGGATGTATTGGTCAAAAGTGCGAATTCCTGAGGAAAGCGTCAATGAGAAGCGTTTTTCTTCAGACTGGCAAACTTTTGAGATATATTGCGAAGAGGTGAGCAACTCCGGGTAAGCATCCTTCATGATGTCGCTGACGACGCTGACCAATCTGTAGAGAAAAGGCTCCTCTATGCCCAATAAATTGCCGTGACGAAAGGCTCGGCGGATCAACCGCCGCAAGACATATCCTCGTCCCTCGTTTGCAGGCATTATTCCATCTGAAACGAGGAACGATATGGCACGGATATGGTCAGCGATGATCCGCACAGAGATATCTCCTTCATCTCCTGAAGGATATTCTCTCCGCGAGAGCTCAGAGATGGCTTCGATCAAGGCAGTAAAGAGGTCTGTATCAAAATTGCTCTTTTTTCGCTGCAGCGCTGCAGCCGTTCGTTCAAGCCCCATCCCAGTATCGATCGAAGGAGATGGCAAGGGGTGCTGTTTGCCTGTATCATCTTGAAAGTACTGCATGAACACCAAATTCCAGAGCTCAAGAAAACGGTCACTCCCCTTCGCAATCAAGTCATAAGGTTTTCCCTCTTCGATCTCTGGGCCCATATCGTAGTGAATTTCTGAGCAGGGGCCGCAAGGCCCAGTTTCTCCCATGGCCCAAAAGTTGTCCTCTTTGCCGAAGCGGAATATTCTGTCTGAAGAGAGCCCGATAGACTCCTCCCAGATTTTTAAGGCTTCGTTGTCTTCTTCGTAGACTGTGACATAAATATTGTCCTTTTTAAGCTTATAGACATTTGTCACAAGCTCCCAAGCGTATGCGATCGCCTCTTTTTTGAAATAATCCCCGAACGAGAAGTTCCCGAGCATCTCGAAAAACGTATGGTGTTTGTTTGTTTTTCCCACCATTTCCAGGTCATTATGTTTTCCGCTCACTCGCAAGCACTTCTGGACAGAAGCTGCCCTCTTGAAGCTTCTTTTCTCAAGCCCCAAGAAGATATTCTTGAACTGGTTCATACCCGCATTGCTAAAAAGGATGGTGGGATCATGCTTAGGAAGGAGTGGTGAACTTTTGACTATTTTATGATTTTTTTTGGCGAAAAAGTCTAGAAAGCTTTCTCTAATCTCCTGAGCTTTCATTTATTGATTTTCTTCTTCTTCCGATTCTTCGATATGAACTTTGCTCATCTTCGTTTCCATTTCTTCAAGAGCCATATCTGAAGAAGATTGAATACCTGCGACTCTCAATTTGAAATTATTGGGGCTGGAGGAGTATCTCAGACCTTGTTCAAAAGATATATATTTATCTTTGTAAAGTTGATAGATCGCCTGGTCAAAGGATTGCATGCCGTACTGAGAGACGCCAGCTTCAATCGCTTCTTTGACAAGATGTGTTTTTTCCCGGTTCATGATGCATTCCTGAATATAGGGAGTGTTAATCATTACCTCTACGGCTGGCACCCTTCCCTTTCCGCCCATTCGCGGAATAAGTCTCATAGAGATGACAGCCTTAAGGATGCTGGCCAGCTGAAATCTGACCTGCTTCTGGTTGTGAGGAGGAAAGACAGAAACGACTCGGTTTATTGTTTCTGGGGCGTCCAGGGTGTGGAGAGTGCTTAACACTAAGTGTCCGGTTTCAGCCGCCACGAGAGCTGTTTCGATTGTATCTTTGTCTCTCATCTCGCCAACAAGAATAACATCAGGATCCTCTCTCAGAGCCGCCCTGAGTCCTCTAGAAAAACTTTTAACGTCCACTCCCACCTCTCTCTGGGAAATCGTGCTCTTTTTATCTCTGTGTAAATATTCGATCGGGTCTTCGATGGTGATGATATTTTCCGTCCGGTGGGTGTTGATATAGTCAATCATGGCTGCCAGAGTTGTTGTCTTGCCGCTTCCTGTCGTCCCTGTAGCGATAACCAAGCCTCTCTGTTCGAGAGAGATCATTTCCAGAGATTCAGGCAAGAGCAGGTCTTTGATGGATTTGGGTTCGAGCGGAATGATTCTCAAAGCAACCGTAATGGACCCCCTTTGGCGAAAAATATTTCCTCTGAATCTGCCAAACCCTGGAAAACTGTAGGCCAAATCGATATCGAGATCCTCTTCCAAGATGCTCTTCTGGGAGCTGGTCATGATCTGATCGGCAAGGGCCTGAGTCATAGCAGCCGTTAATCTTGGAAAGGACGTCAACGGCCTGAGAATGCCGTTGATGCGAATAAGAGGATGATTGCCCGATTTCAAATGGAGGTCAGAAGCATCACTTTCAATCGCGATTTTTAAAAGTTCGTCTATTTTCATTGTTTCAACCCCTTATATTATGGATTTATGTATGTCAGCCAATTGTGTCTGTCCTCTTTTTCTCCGTTGATGTAGGCGAAAAATTCATCCTGAAGGGCCTTGGCGATCGGGCCGCGCCTGCCGTCACCGATGATTATTTTATCGATAGAGCGAATGGGTGTGATTTCTGCGGCCGAACCGGTGAAAAAGACCTCATCCGCTATATAAAGCATCTCCCTGGGGATTGTCTCTTCTACCAGCGGCAAGCCCATTTCCTTGGCCAGTCGAATCACCGTGTTCCGCGTGATTCCAGGGAGAATGGATGAGGATAGAGGGGGTGTATGAAGGATTCCTTCCATCACCAGAAAAATATTCTCTCCGCTCCCTTCAGAGATATGACCTCTGACGTTGAGGGCGATTCCTTCCACATAGCCTTCTAGAATGGCTTCGGTTTTTATCAGCTGAGAATTCATGTAGTTGGCTCCAGACTTGGCCAAAGCCGGGAAGGTATTGGGCGCCATCCTCTGCCAAGTAGAAACCTTAACGTCCACGCCATTCTCCAAAGCTTCTTCTCCAAGGTATTTTCCCCATTCCCAGACAAGTATAGCACAGTCAATTGGATTCGGAAAAGGATCGACTCCTAAAGACCCATAGCCCCGGTAGACGATGGGCCGGATGTAGCAGGCTTCGAGGTTGTTGACTTTGATTGTTTCGATGACAGCATCCATGAATTCTTCCTGTGAGTAAGGAATGTCCATGCGGTACATCTTGCAAGAGTTGTAAAGTCTTTTGATATGAGCGTCCATCCGGAAAATGACTGTGCCTTTCGCTGTCTTATAAGCCCGGAAACCTTCAAAAAGAGAGCTTGCGTAGTGGATAACGTGAGAAGCGATATGAATATGAGCTTTACTCCAAGGCACGAGCTTTCCGTTCATCCAGACCATGCCGCTTTTTTCATTAAATGGGCTCATTCATGACTCCTGTTAAATAGTAGTTATGATAATAAAAATTATAAAACAGGAACTCCATATTATCTTAATTGTCTAGCCAAGTCAAACTTCTGAATCCTATGTTTCCATTTTCAATTCTGAGATAAAAGATTGCTTCATGAATATCCGAAGATTTTGGGGGAGAGCCATAGCAACCATCGAGGATTTAGCCTTCGGCGTTCGCTCTTGAAGAGATTCCCCGGGGAGGCTAAACGGTGAGAAAATCGTGTGGAAGGCTCAGGCAGATTGGCTCAAAGGCACGCCGTCTAAAATGGCTTAATTGTTCTCAGACCGGTTCTCCACAGTGTGGACAATTTCTGGCTTTATAGGGAAGGGGTCGCCGGCAATTCCAGCAGATCATCGTAGTTCTTTCTCTTGCCTTGATCCTTCCCATGATGTCTTCGATTTCGGTTTTCTTAGAACTTTTTCCCTTGAAGGTGGCAAGCTGCCTTATAATTTCAGAAGGCTTTTGGTATCTTTCTTCAACTTTATAAGCGAGGCATTTCATGATAATTTCGTCGATCACTTTGGGAATCTTGCTGTTGAGCAATCGAGGCGGACGGATCTTTCGCTGTTGGGCTTTTTCCAGTATCTTGAAAGGATCGGGGTCGATGAGAGGAGGCTGGCCGATAAGCATTTCATAGAATATGCAACCGATCGAGTATATGTCCGAGCAGAAAACAGCCTTTCCTAAGAATTGTTCTGGCGCCATGTAAGGAGGAGAGCCAATTCGAGTTGAGGCATAGGAGAGATTGTTCAGCCAAGCTGAAGTTCCAAAATCCGTTATTTTTGCCGTCCCCTCCTCTGAAATCATGATGTTGGACGGTCTCAGGTCCCTGTGAATGATTTTGTTGTTATGGGCATGGTCCACACCGTAGGAAATCTGGGTGATGTAATCGATAGAGCTTTCAAAGTCAAAAGCTTTTTCTTTCTCCAGGATTTTTTCAAGGGTTTTCCCTTTCACAAACTCCATCACCATAAAAAAGACTTTGTTTTCCTTCTCGGCGGCAATCATCCGGACAATATTCGGATGATTTAAAGCAGCTTGAAGTCTCGGTTCTTTGAGAAGTTTATAAAGCTCTAAAGATTGCTTATGGGGAACCTTGATCGCCACTTTGATATCGAGCCATGTGTCGCGCGCCAGAAACACAGAACCAAAACCGCCGCTGCCCAGCGAGCGGAGTATCTCGTATTTTCCGACTTTCTGACCCTGAAGAAACATTTTATAAATTCCAGAAGTGAGAGATTAAGGACAGGCTGGAGATGGCCGCTGTCTCCGTTTTTAGAATGGCCTTGCCGAGGCTTACAGCTTCATATCCGTGACTCAGAGCGTTTTCCTCTTCTTCTGCTGTCCAACCTCCTTCCGGGCCGATGAGGAGAAGCACCGATGATGGGGCCTTTGTTCGATGAAGTCCTGATGCGGAATTCTGGATTAAAAAGTCTCTGAGATATTTCCCTTTTTTTTCGCTCAGAAGAAATTTTTTCTCTTCTTTCCTTTCCCTTATCAGCGTCTCGAGATGCATCGGAGTGAGTATGGAAGGAATAAAAGAACTTCGGCTTTGTTTGGCGGCTTCCTGTGCAATCTTTCCCCACCTTTCCATTTTCCCTTCGATCTTTCCCTCGACTCTTACCACACTCCGCGCTGTAATGACAGGGATAATCTTTGTTACGCCCAGCTCTGTCGCTTTCTGAATGATGATGTCCATGTTCTTGGATTTTATGAGGGCCTGGGCAAGAGTTATGCTGAGCTTGGGGCCCTCTTTTTCCAGCTTTTCGAGGATGGCTAACCGTGTATGGTCTCGTGTGATCTCTGTCACGCGAGCCAAATAACTTGTGCCAGCACCATCAAAGAGCCAGACTGTCTCTTTGGGCTTGATTCTGGCCACGCGGCTCAAATGGTGATGCTCCTCCCCATAAAGAATGACGGTTGAGGATTTCAGGTTTTTTTGGTCGATGAAAAAGCGATTGGATGTCAACCTAGCTCTAATGAATGATATTTTTGACCTTATTGAAAATGCTCTTATTCAGCTCTTCAAGCTTTTCCCCCCGAGATTCTGCGAATTTTTGAAGCAGGCCTTTTTGTTCTCTGGATAAATTCTCAGGAACTTTGATATTGATTTTAACGTATAAGTCTCCTTTTCCGTGGCCTTCGAGGTTTCTTATACCTCTGCCTTTTATACGGAAGACTTCTCCTGGCTGAGTCCCTGCCGGAATTTTGAGAACTTCCTCGCCTTCCAGGGTAGGGATTCTGATTGAAGTTCCCAAGGCTGCGTGGGTAAAGAATATTGTGACTTGACAATAAAGATTGTTCCCTTCCCTTTTAAAAAACTCATGCTCCCTCAACCGGATAACCACATAGAGGTCTCCTTTGGCCGCTCCTGCGTCCCCCGCTTCTCCTTCTCCGGCAATCCTGAGTCTTGTCCCATCGTCAACACCGGCCGGGATTTTGACCGTCAAAGTTTTCTTTTTCCGAATCTTTCCTGAGCCGCGGCACTCTGGGCAAGGTGTGGTGATCGTTTCGCCCATCCCCCCGCAATGCGAACAGGTGCGTGAGATTGTGAAAAATCCCTGCTGGTAGCGAATCTGTCCCTTTCCTTGGCAGGCCCGGCAGACCGTTTTTTGAGTTCCGGGTTGGAGCCTCGTTCCCTTGCAGACTGGACAGAGGTCGAGTCGGTTGAGCTTGATTTCTCTCTCTGCGCCGAAAGCAACCTCGTCCAAAGTGAGATCAAGCTCTAAAGCCAAGTCTCTCCCTTTCTTAGGATAGTACGTTCGCGCTCTTTGTCGAGTTCCGAATAGATCTCCGAAGCCAAAATTGAAGAAATTCCCCAGAATATCCTCGAAATCCTCGAAGATGGAAGAGTTGAAGCCTGTAAAGCCGCTGTATCCCTCACCCCTCAATCCGTCGTGGCCGAAGCGATCATAGACAGACCTCTTTTGTGTATCGATGAGAACACTG
Organism: uncultured Eubacteriales bacterium; assembly: GCA_964550165.1. Classification (GTDB taxonomy): domain Bacteria; phylum Acidobacteriota; class Aminicenantia; order Aminicenantales; family Aminicenantaceae; genus CAZJYC01. The sequence goes on along the minus strand of CAZJYC010000004.1, from coordinate 45,152 downwards.
TATGCCTCTGCGGCTTCTTTAAACTTCTCTTCGGCATCTTTATTGTCAGGGTTCCTGTCTGGATGATATTTGAGGGCCATCTGACGGTAAGCCTTTTTTATCTCTTCTGAAGTCGCATTTTGGCTGAGGCCAAGTATTTCGTAGTAGTCTCTTTTTGTCATTTATTCTCTTTCTCTGCTTTGGACTCATCGGTCTGGATTCTGTCGGCGATTTTATGTATCTGCTCTTTGGACAGGCCTGATGAAGGTTTGACTTCAACTTTCTGTTCTATGCCTGTATCGACATCTTTGGCAAAAACTTTAACAATTCCGTCAGCGTCTATTTCGAAAGTGACATCAATCCTGGGGACACCGGCGGGCGCGCGCTCAATTCCTACCAAATCAAAGTAAGCTAAAGATATATTTTCAGAGGCCGTGTCATTCTCTCCTTGGAGGACATGGATCCTCACTCTGGGCTGGTTGTGTTCGACTGTCGTGAAGGAGCGAGTCCTTCTGGTTGGAATTGTTGTGTTTCTCCCGATAATTCTGTTGAAAGTGTCGTTTTCTGTCTCAATTCCCAAGGAATGGGATGTGACATCAAGGAGGAGGATAGGTTCTGTGATTTTTCCTCTTATGATTCCTGATTGAATAGCCGCTCCCATGGCCACAATTTCGTCGGGATTAATATTTCCGATGGGTTCTTTGCCGAAAAAATCCGAAATCATTATCTTAACCAACGGCATTCTGGTTTGCCCACCGACTATGATGACTTCATCGATATCTTTTGGCGTTAGGTGGCTGTCTTGGAGCGCTTTCTCGATGTAAGGGAAGGTTGCGGCAATCAGATCTTTTGTCATCTCCTCCAGTTTCTCCCTCTCGAGATTTTTTTTGATGTGCTTCGAACCGCTTGCGTCTGAATAGATGAAAGGAAGATTGATTTCGCTTTCTAAGGTGAAAGAAAGCGCCCGTTTTGTCTTTTCTGCAGCCTCTTTGATGCGCTGGAGGGCCAGCTTATTCTTGGATAAATCGACATGGGTTTCCTTTTGGAAATCTTCGAGCAGCCACTGGACAATGCGGTTATCGAAATCCTCTCCGCCAAGATAAGAATTTCCGTTTGTGGCTAAAACATGGAAGATGCCTTCATTAACCTCCATCAAGGTGATATCAAACGTCCCTCCCCCTAAATCAAAAACAGCAATGGTTGCATTCTTTCGCATGTTAAATCCATAGGCCAAACTGGCGGACGTGGGCTCATTGATAATACGCAGAGGGGCTAAGCCAGCAATTTCAGCTGCATCGCGAGTCGCTTTTCTCTGATGGTCGTTAAAATTCGCAGGCACGGTGATAATAGCTTCATTCACTTCTTCCCCAAAATAAGATTCCGCACATTTCTTCAAGTAGCCCAGGATCATGGCCGAAATTTCTTGAGGGCTGATCTTCTTGGAATTTATTTCCACCATGACATCGCCATTTTCTGCTTCGACTAATTTGTAGGGCATTCTCCTGATGGTTTCCTTCACCTCTTCTGAGTCGAATTTTTTGCCTATGAGTCTTTTGATGGCGGATACCGTGTTTTCAGGATTGGTGATGGCCTGCCTTAAGGCTAGGTTTCCGATGAGTTTTTCTCCTGTGCTGGTGAAACTGACAATGGAAGGCGTGGTCGGCATGCCATCCAGATTTGGAATAACTTTTGGCTCTTCGCCTTCTAAATAGGCAATACAGGAAAACGTTGTCCCTAAGTCAACTCCAATTATATAGCCCATGTTTTTTACTCTTTTTTGGGTACAGCCACTTTGACAAGAGCAGGACGGAGAAGCCTTTTATAAAGGGTGTACCCTTTTCGCAATTCCTCTATAACCTCAGGCTCCTTAACCTCTTCCGATTCAACGGTGATAAAGGCCTGATGGAGATTCGGGTCAAATTTTTTATCCTTGATTTCTATGGGAGTAATGCCTTGTTTGAGCAAAAGGTCTAAAAATTGTTTATAGATCATATCGACACCTTCACGGAAGCTCTTGCCGTTGCCCTCATCTCTGGTTTCCAGAGCCCTTTCAAAATTATCCAGAACAACAAAGAGCTCTCTTAAAAAATCGGAAAGGGCATACTGATAATAGTCTGTCTTTTCCCGCTCTAATCTTTTCTTGAGATTTTCCATTTCTGCCAGGGCTCTCAAGTAGTCATCTTTAAACTTTTCAATCTCCAGTTTGAGCGCTTTGATTTCTAAGTCTCTTTTCTTCAGTTTATCTTTTAAAATTTTGGCCTTATCATGTGTTTCCTTGTGCTCTTTCTGCTCCTTTTGCTCTTCGACTTCCCTTAGACCCACAGGCTCCGAGTCGTTTAGACTTTCAGCTTCTTGTTCTATTGCCTCTTTTTTTTCCTCAGGAGGCTTTGTTTCAGAGTTCTTTTTCATTCTTCCTCCTCTCATGGATTGAAGCTGATGGTTTGTGTCAATCTTTTGGCAACACAATCCACTAAGGGAATGATTTTTCGATAGGGGATTATTTTTGGCCCGATAATGCCTAAGGAGCCAAGAATCTGGTTGCGGTCTCCATAATGGGAAAGAACGAGAGAGATATCCGGGATATCGGGGATGTTCAACTCAGAGCCGATCAAAACTTTGACTCTGTCAAGACTGATGAAGTCAGAAAGGAGCTTGGCTAGCTTCGCCTTTTCCTCAAAATTTTGAAAGAGTGACTTTAGGCTTTCTATCTCGAAGAGCTCATGTTTTTCTATAAGCTTCGGTGCTCCCTGAAAAAATATCTGGCTTCCATGTTCTTCTTGAGTGAGATAAGATTTGAGAAGGCTTATCAACCTGTTAGTCATTATTTCATATTTGGCTTTGTATCTGGGCAGCTCATTCAAAAGATAATCCCGCACAAAGATAAAATTTTTGCCAGAAAAACTCTGGTTGATATACTGAGAGGCTTTGTCGAGCTCAACCTGCGTGAAATAGGTGTCTGTCCGGAAAATTTCTGTTAGAACAAAGTTAGATGTTATCACTAGGATAATCATAACCTTGTCTTCAGAAATCCTGATAAAACGGACGTGTCGGAAATTTATCCTGGAAATCCTCGGATAAAGGACAAATCCTAAATTGTCCGAGTATTCTGCCAGAGTGTTTGAGACCTCGTTGAGGAGTGTGTTGAAGTCTCCCCTGTTGTAAGAAAAATCTGTTGCGGGAAGATCCAGCTGTTTTTCGAGAACAAGAGTCTCGGAGAGGAGACTGTTGACGTAAAATCTCAAACCTTTATCCGTCGGTATGCGGCCGGCAGATGTGTGCGGCTGATAGAGGAGCTCACGCTTTTCCAGTTTAGCCATGATATTTCTGACAGTAGCCGGCGAGACAGAAAGAGGGCTTATTTGAGCAATGGATCCTGAACTGATTGGTTTTCTGTTTCTTAGGTAGGTCTCAACAATCAAATTGAGGATCTGCTTATCTTTCTCTCTCAGGTTGGAGACACGCATTTTTTCTAGAAAAAATTTATAGCATTAAATCTTTAATATTGTCAATGAAAAGCGAGACATGGGCAAGGATCTTATTCTCCACGAAGCAACATCATGTTATGGACAACGGATTTAGGATGATTCCCGGACATGGTTAGCATTTTACAATTCTGTGATAAAAAAAAGGGTTTATAAATGCTTTTGCAGACCTTTCCAGCTAGGGGAGAGCAAAGGGCTATGACATTCAAAGGAGACGGAAATTGTGAAGTATGGGACAGAACTCTTTCAGCTGATTCTTATCCCCGCATAGCCAACAACTTCGTGATAATTTCCGGTGACATCTCCTGAAGTCTGGTATTTGACGAGAAAGGCTTTTTTCGCACCCAGTTCCTTGGAAGCAATAATCGCAGAGCTCGTGGGCTGAAAGCCGCACATACTGATATCCTCTTCCTGCACGACATCGTAAAGGCCTCTGGCGTCTAGCTGAAGGATTTTCTCAATGGCCAAAAAGTCTTTTTTTCGGGCCGTTTTTTGATCCACATAATGACTCATATCGGTGCTGGCGACAATCATCACCTCTTCCTTGACTTCTTGGATAGCAAAGGCAACGGCTTTTCCCAGCTCCTGGAGGTCATCGAATGTGGCGTGATAAGAAATGCAGATCGGGACGATAGAAATATCTTTCCTGAAGTACTGGATAAAAGGGAGCTGAACCTCGAGGGAATGCTCATGAAGATGCGCGACATCATCATCTTTGACAAGACCGGAATGCTTGGCAATGAGCTCTGCAAGCCTAGAGTCAATTTGAACTTGGCCCAGAGGCGTTTCCCAGACTCCTTCCTTCATGATTGCCAAGCGGGATTGTGTGGCCCTGTGGCTGGGGCCGAGGATGACAAACCTCTCAGGCAAGCGGACAGAGGAGAAAACGGCGCCGGCAACAGGCCCTGAGTATTCGAAGCCGGCATGAGGCGAGACCACGCCAATTGCCTTTTCTTTTTCCTGTTTTGGGCCTACCATGCGCTCAATCATTTTTTTGAGGTCATCGGCTCTTGAAGGATAGAAATAGCCGCTTACGGCAGGCTTCCTTTTCAATTTATCCTCCCCTGATGAAATATAGAAATCATCGCTTTATCGTCAATTCCTAGATATTTTTCCTTTTTTCGTTAAAGGCAATCCCCATCTCTTTCAATTCCTGAAGAACGGGCCGGTAGATTTCGGGAATGACAGGGATATGAACGCCTTTCTCCTTGATCTTCCCTTCCAGAATAAGCCTTGTGCTGATGGCAGCCGGGAGACCCACTGTCCGCGCCATGGATGAATCTCCGTGAGGTATGCCAAAGTCGATCAGGGTTGAGGTGATTTTCTCCTTTTTCTTCCCAGGATAAGAAGCGACAAACTCATGCTGGAGAATGATCATATCCCTCTCCCCTTCTTCGTACTGAAGCTTTTTCAGCATTTCGGCACCCAGGATGTCTAAAGCTGAACCTTTTGTTACAGGAAGGGAGTCGTCACTCAGAAGACCGAGCCATTCAAACCTTTTGATAATATCCGAGCTGTCCTTGATCTTTAAATGGGCACTCAACGCCTTTTTCGTATCTTTTTCCGCTGGCTCATTCATCAGTTTCCTGAGAAATCCTGCGTAAGTCAGCCCAGACCACTCTTTCTGTTCTTCGTCAAGGAGCCCCAGCTCGACGATTTTCTTCATGGTCGAGCACCATCCCTTATTCCTCAATGTTCCTCGGAGCATGGTCTTTGTGGATTGGATTCCGTAGAGCTGAATATAAGGCAGGGAATTCCGGTTGGGATAGCCCTCGAATTCGCCCAGCCCCGCGATGGGGATGATGGCGCAATCGGCAAAAAGGTCTTGGGAAGGGATGAATATCTGCTGCCCGTCTCTCAGATATTGGGCTGAGTTTTTTCCGGCGAGAAGGACTCCGATCGGGCTCCAGGAGAATTTATAGCCAAAAGGGTTGGTGTTAGCCTCAGGGGCAGGCAAACCACCACAATAAGAGGTGAAGCTCACGACGTCCCCGCCCTTCTCCTCGATTTCATGGATGATCCTCATGGCCTCCATATGGTCGATTCCGGGATCGAGTCCGACCTCGTTCAAAAGCAATACGCCTGCCTTTTGGGCTTCTCCATCAATATTCTTCAAAACTTCGCTCACGTAGGAGGTTGTGACCATATCCTTTTTGTACTCAACACAGTATTTAGCCACTTTGGGGTGAAAGGAGTAAGGGACCATGCTGATGATGATGTCTGCCTTGGAAATCTCTTTTTTGAGTCCCTCTTCATCCTTGAGGTTCAGCTCTTTGGCTGTTCCCTGAGGATGGTTGTCGATTAGCTTTTCTGCCTTACTGACCGTCCGGCTGGCCACTTCGACCTCGAAATCCGGTTGGTCGAGGAGATACCTGACCAGGGGTTTAGCCACAAGTCCTGCGCCAAGAATCAGTATTTTTTTCATGATACCGCTCCTCTCAGAATGATTTCAAAAAATCCTTCATGTCTTCATAATCCGGGGTCAGCTTGCCCCGGAAAAGAATGACCGCTTTTTTCACGGCCTCCGGCAGTTCGCAGCTTTGAAAATCTCTGGAAAAGTCCGCTTTGGCAATTTCGGGCACTAAAGGCATAAGGTTTGAGCTGAAGTATACGGAGGATTCAAGGGAAATCTCCGCTGGGAGATTATCCACGGCCATGATGACAGGCCCTCTCCCCTCAAATCCGTCTTTTGCCCTGTCTTCGACGAGATCATAGACATAGACCGGATTGTCTGGATTGGTTGCATGAACTGTGACTTCCACAGAGCCTTCAATGTCACAGGAGATGTCTCCGATGACCCGAAGACGCGGCTCTCTATTTTTATAAAGCTCTTTCAGTCTCTTTTTTGTGACAAATCGTGGATATCTGGCTGTCCAGAAGATGCAGTTGACGAGGACAGTGAGGTAAGTAAGATAGGAGTCAAAGATGGATGTGTATTTTTCAGGGTGGTTGTAGTAATCCTGAAGTTCAAATTTTCGGTCAGGGCTGGTGGGCCTGATCATGTCTTTTTCTTTGAAGACGACTTTATAAACTCTGGAAGCGGAGTAATTCTTCTCTCTGAAGAATGACTCTATTTTCTCGGCCTCAATCTCTTCAAAAGGGAGAAGATCGAATATTTCCTGGGCGCCTTGGGAGACATGGCCGTACCCTGCAAAACCGCAGACCAAAGGGACAAGAGAAGGTTCAAGGCCCTTTTCGTGGATCTGCCATCCAACCTTTTTGATTTCTTCTTTGGCTTCAACCAGGCTCTTGTAGTGATAGGCCTGTTTGATCGCAAGAAAAGGATTTTTCTTTTTTTCGTGATTCAACCTCTGACCCAAAGCCCAGAGTGTATCGACCATTCCTGCCTGTCCGGCCTGCCTGCCAAAAAAGAGTAGACGCTTTCCGTTCGCGTCGGCAATCTTTTCGTAATCGATCAAAGTGCAGTCGAGCTCCATCATCTTTCGAAGCATGGGCATGTTATACGGTTGCCCTTTGATGGTATGGGAGAAAAATATATAGACACCCTCTTTTTTGAACAGATGGAGAGGGATCTCTTTGATGGCAAAAACAATCGAGCAGAAACTGAGGTCTTCTGCGATTATTGCTCCTTCTCGAACGTAGTCTTCGTCCGAAAAAATGCGAATAGAGGAAGGCTGAATCCGTATCTCAAGCCGGTGATTCTGCACGAGTTCTCGAACATGAGCTGGGATGAGCGGAGCCCTTCTTTCCCAGCGGTTTTTGTCTTCACGTCGGATACCGATCACGGTTTTCATGGTCCGAAGCACCCTCAACGAAAAAATAGATTAAACAAAATTATGGCACAAACGATTTAACGGGTCAACCGTGTCAAAAGTGTTACAAGCATCCCAAGTTCCGTGATTCGAAGAGATTTTGGGAGATAGCCGCAGCGGCCATCGAGGATTTAGCCTTCGGAGTTCGCTCTTCGAGGGAATCCGACGGAGTCGGGCGGCGAGTATGTCTGAGCGGAGCGAGTTACGCAGCCGCCGAGAAGAGCGAACGGAGAATGGCGTTAAAAATCCGAAGGGGAGCGAGGCAATCTCCCAAAATCTTTGGATATTCAGGGAGCAATCTTTTATCACGGAATTTGAATGCATCTAAAAGTGTTGACTCTCTGGATCGTAATTTTTCATAATAGGCTCTCATGATTCAATTCTTTAACACGCTAACGGGAAAAAAAGAGCCTTTCAACTCCATCTCTCCCGGAGAAGTCAAGCTCTACACCTGCGGTCCCACGGTCTATGACTATCCTCACATCGGCAATTTCCGGGCTTACGTTTTTGAAGACCTGCTCAAGAGATTTCTTGTTTTCATGGATTATGGAGTTATCCATGTCATGAATATCACCGATGTCGACGACAAAACTATTAGGGGATCTAATGCTCAGGGTGTGACGCTTCAGGAATTCACGAAAAAATACACCGAGGCCTTTTTTGAAGGCCTCAGGACCTTGAACATCATTCCTGCCGATTACTACCCCAGGGCCACAGAGCATATTCCAGAGATGGTGGAGATGATCAAGGGCCTTATTGAAAAAGGTTACGCCTACGAGAAGGACGGTTCCGTTTATTTCAGCATTGCCAAATTTCCCGAGTATGGACGTCTCTCGAAGATAAAAATTGGCGAGCTCAGAGCCGGACAGAGGATCGAATCCGATGAATACGAGAAGGAAAGCATCCATGATTTTGCGCTCTGGAAATACAAGAAAGAGGGCGAACCTTTCTGGGAGACAGAGATAGGTCCTGGCCGGCCAGGATGGCATATCGAATGTTCGGTGATGAGCTCCAAATACCTGGGGCAGACATTCGATATTCACTGCGGAGGCGTGGATAACATCTTTCCTCATCATGAGAACGAGATCGCTCAATCTGAAGCCTATTCGGGGAAAAAATTCGTCAACTACTGGCTCCATTGCCATCACCTCATCGTCGAAGGCGAGAAGATGTCCAAGTCCAAAGGAAATTTCTACACTTTGCAGGATCTTCTCCAGAGACATGTTGACCCTCTGGCTCTCCGTTTTCTCCTTCTCTCCACCCACTACCGCAAAACGCTCAATTTCACGTTTGAAGCCCTGGATCAGGCAAAATCTTCGGTGGAGAGGATGAAGGACTTCATCTTTGAACTCAAAAACAGGACATTTGAGGAAGGAGAAAACAAGAAAATTGCCAAACTTTTAGAAGAAACACGCCAGAAATTCGTAAAAGGCCTCAGCGATGATTTGAACATCTCTGTCTCTTTGACAGCCCTCTTTGAGCTGATCAAAAAGGTCAATACCCTGATTCCCAAGGGCAAAGTCTTCAAGAAAAATACCGAAGACCTGGTCGCCTTCTTCCAATCCAGCAACAGTGTCCTGGCTGTTCTCCCCGAAGCGAGAGAAGAGACATTATCGACGGAAGCTATGGAAAAAATTAAGCTCAGAGAGGAGGCGCGCTCCAGAAAAGACTACAAGCTGGCTGACCAAATCCGTGCCGAGCTTCTCCAGCAGGGAATTATCTTGGAGGACACAAAAGAGGGCGTGAGGTGGAAGGTCAAAAAATGAGATCTCCCCTGGAAAAATTTTATGCAGCCCCGTAAATCCCCCCGGATCCTCGGGCAGTCGGGCGAAAGGATTGCTCTTCAGTATTTGGAAAAGAAAAGATATAAGATTGTCGCCAAAGGCTTTAGAATGTTCAGGGGAGAAATCGATATCATCGCCTATGACCGAAAAACCTTAGTTTTTGTCGAGGTTAAAACAAGAAGGAAGATCGATTTCGGGCTACCTGAGGAATTTGTCAATCCCGCCAAGCAGAAGCAGATCAAGAAGATTGCTCAGGGATTTTTGGTAAAAAATAACCTTGAGGATGTTGAGTGCCGGTTTGATGTTGTCTCTTTATCTCTTGACGAAAAGAATGAATACACCATTGGCCACATAAAAGATGCTTTTTGACCTGGGGAAAACGTCCACTGGTCTAGCTATGACCTCTGCCTTTATCTCTTCTAATAAGGAGAATCTTGCCAACCTTGCGTTATTGTTTAAGGAAGCGGTCAAAAAACTCTGCTGCAGCTTTGAAAACCTTGAGCCAGATTTCATGGCGGAGAAAGCCGTGAACCTCATCAGGAAAAATAAGAGTTTCAACATAAGCTTTGCCCAGTGCTCTCAGGCGTTGAACCATATCCGTTGTCTGGATGAAATCGACATTCCTGTCATCATCCCCATGGACGAAAAGCACCGGTGAGGTCCAGAAATAGACATCCGCCACCGGTGAAGACTGATAAGCAGAACTCATCAGGTTTTCACCTTCAATGCCCCAGCCTCCGCCCTCGCGGCGCCTTGCTCTGAGCGACCAGTCATGAACGCCGTGCAAATCAACGCCAGCCGCGAAAAGCTCGGAATCTCTGGCAAGGCCCAACGCAGTCAAATAGCCACCGTAAGAGCCTCCCCAGAGACCAATTTTATTTAGATCGACTTCAGGCCTTTTTTGTAAATATCGGCCAGCCGCCACAATATCCTGGTACTCTGAAGCTCCGCGAGGGCCCTGGTTGGCCGCTGTCCGAAAATCAAATCCATATCCGATTCCTGAACGGAAGTTTACGGAAAAGACAACGTATCCGTTTTGGCAGAGATACTGGTTCATTCCATAGGCATTGTGGTAGTAGCCGCGCATGTGCCAGCCCAGCATCATCTGACGAATCGGGCCACCGTGCATGAAAATCACGGCGGGCCGCTTGTCGCCGGCTTTTGCCGCCTTGGGCAGAAAAAGCTGGCAGTGGATGTCGAGGCCATCAGGAGCCTTGATGACGACCTGCTGAGGTTTGACCAGTTCTTTCGCAGGAAATTCCTTGGGTATCACTTCAGGCGCTATGAGCCTTTGTTTTCCTTTGGTCAGGATTGCAGGGGCCGCAGGCTGGGAATATGTGGAGCAGAGAAAGACTAAATCCCTGCTGTGTGCCGTGAGAACAGGGGCCCATTCAAGCCCTTCTCCTGGAGTCAAAAGCTTCGCCTTGCCACCCTTGACAGAGACTGACCAGAGATGCCTGCGGTCGATGTCGCCAGAGTTGGAGTTGAAGATGAGAGTTTTTCCGTCTTTTGAGAGGAAGCTGTTCTCGACTTCATAATTTCCCGGCGTCAGACAGGCCACTTTCTGATCTTTTGTAGCTATGGAATAAAGGTGCATCCATTTTTCGTGTTCTGAGTAGAAGACAAGATAGCCGTCTGCAGCCCAACGGAGCGGCTCAGAATGATAATACTGGGCAAAGCCGCCAGTTTCGTTGGGGCATTGCCATATTTCTTGGGATTTGCCAGTTTCGATGTCCGCGACCATCAAGGAGAACTTTTGTCCTCCTGTAGAGAAAGCAACAGAGGCCCTGCCTGGAAACCGGACAAAAGCAACGTGTTTGCCGCAAGTCGACCAGACCGGATAGGCATCCCTGTCTACAGAGGGAGAAATCCACAGAATAGCTTTATTGTCCAGGTCATAAATGCCGATGAAGCTGTGGTCTTCCCTATTGCTGACGAAAGTGAGCCTTGAGCCATCAGGCGACCAGGATGGAGAGCCGTTGCTGCCTCGCGCTTTGAAAAGCTGCCTGGGATTTGAGGAGCCGTCGAGTGATGATGAATAAATCTGGCCCCTCAAACTGAATACGATGGAATTCCCGACCGGTGAAGGCACTGGATTGCTTCCCATACCGATTCTCCAGGGTTCACCTCCCTCGGCCTTAATCGCCCATACGGCCTGCTCAGCCCCTTCAGGATTGGAGGTGGGATTGGGGTATTCCCCAGCACGGTTGGCAGAGCCACCCCCGACATAGACAAGGATTGTGCCATCAAAATTGAAGGCCAGCTCTCCAAGCTCCTGGCCATCATCCAGAGCATAGTTTGTGAGCTGTTGAGCCCTGTATTCAGGACCTCTTGCCGTCCAGATGTTTCGTTTTCCCTGCCAGTTGAAAACCCAGGCCACAGTATCTCCCTGAGGAGAAGCCACAAGATTTGACGGAAAAGCATAACTCATGATGGCTTCCAGCGTATAAGGCCGGGATTGCTGAGCAGCAAAAAGTGTCAGGAAAAGGATGAAGACCAAGAAAAAACCGGTTTTTCTTTTAAGATAAGGTGAGCGCATTTTCCTCTCCTTCTAATTTTTTTTGCGGCCGCTCATCACCCATGGTCCCATAAATCGCCGTTTCAAATTTTTGAAGGGAGAAGCTTCTTTTAAAGCCGCCTGGTCATTCCACCATTTCAAACCAAGCTCCGCAGGCGTGGGTTTCTCGACCGCATTAGGCGTAACTTTTTTCTTCCGGGTTTCATCGATTCCTACGGAAGAAAAAATGCAGAGCAGACAAAATAAAAATAAAGTGAAAAGCAAAATGAATCTCTTCACAGCAGGCCTCCTCGCTTGAATCATAATTCGTATTGAACGGAATTTGAGAGAGATGCTTTCGATTTCAGCCTCATACAATTTTTAAAAAGAATAGCTCAGGCCAAAAAGAAAGTTCCTTCCGGGCTCTTCAACGCTGCGGCGATCAGGCCTTGCTTGATAGGCTTTATTCAGGAGATTGGAAATGATAATGTAAAATTTCAAGTTTGAATTGATAAAATAATTGGATTTGAAATTGACCACGCCAAAGCCGGGAATTTCAATTTCGTCTGGTCCAGGGTTTTTTTTGCGGCACTGGAGAGTTGCATTGATTTCCGCGGAGAAACGGCTTATCCAAAAACGTGTCCCCGTGTAGAGGCGAGCAGCGGGTATATCATAGAGCGGGTCATTTGTCTCCTTGCTTTTTCCTTTGAAAGAGAAAATGTTCCCGAAAATTTTCCAGCCTGGAATAGGATAATATTCCATTTCCAGCTCGAAGCCGCTGATTTGTCCTCTGTCGATATTCCCGTAAATGTATATGTCATCCGTAATAGTAAACCGCTCTATCAGATCATCGATGATGTAATAAAAGGCATAAATGCCGGCAAAAAAGCGCCTGGAGATCAATTTTAGTCCAGCATCAAGATTGAAGCTTGTTTCCGGATTCAAGGTGGGTTGGCCGTATATGAATCCCCGGCCTGTTATGCCAGTATAGAACAATTCGCTCAGGCTGGCCGCTCGGTAGGCCCTGGAAAGATTGGCAAAGGCAATAATCTCCTCAGTCAGCCGAAAAGAGCACCCCAGAAATCCCGTCCAGGTGCTGTAATTTCTTTTTTCGCCGGGCGGAGTGTCTTCAGGCAGAGCCTTCATCCAGAGAAAATCCCAGCGAAGGCCGGCCACGAGATCGAGATTTTCTACTCCTGAGTAATCCGCAGAGAGGAAAAAGCCAAGGTCTTTCCTGTCTCCTTCTGTAAAAGGCCATTCTTCAATAGCCTCGACCAGGTTCCCCGAAGAATCAAAATCTGAGTCATAGGTTTTGTAGGCATTATAAGCTTTGACTGCGGTCCTTCCGTAAAAATCAGTCCCCCCTGATAAACGGAGATGATTTGCTGCCTTCTTCTGGTAGGAAAGATGGAATCCGTAGTCCGTGCTCCGTGTCTTTGATTGCTCGGTATGGTAAGGCTCGAACGTTTCTCTTTTGGTTTCCAGAAAGTTGGGGTTGCAAAAGGCATGCGCGGCTAACTCTCTGTCTCCGGCAACCCCTTTTTCGAGCCAGTGAACCTGGAAAAGATTCTGGTTTTCTTCAGGATACCAGGTCGGTTTGCTGGCACTGTCTGAGCTTGTCTTTCCGATGTCATACCCTCTCGAGCCGAGAAAGCTGAGATGAACCTCCCTTTTTTCCGTGACATGAGAGATTTTGCCAAAGAGACTGCCCTGGCTGAATTGGGATTGAAGGATTTCACCGTTAGGAGACGAGTAATTCCCAGCGTCATCTCCCTGGAATGATAGATAAAAACCTGTTTGCTTATGGCTCCCTTCGAGCGAGAGGCCCAGTCCCTTTTCATGGTTGATTGTTCCATACTTGAGATTGAGATTTCCCCTAAATCTTCCGTCGACGGCCGGCTTTTTGGTTAAAATATGGATGACACCGCCGATGGCATCCGAGCCGTAAAAAACTGAGGATGGACTTCTCAGAACCTCGATCTTTTCGATATCCCCGGGCTCGATAAAGGAAGCGCTTGGACCTGTTCGCCTGTCGCTGGTTATCCGCGCATTGTCGATCAGAATCAGCACTCTTCTTCTGGCCAGTCCGCGAATGTTGGGAACAACAGAAAATCCCCCTGAGCCGATACTGTAGACTCCCGGCAGTTTGGATAGCCCTTCGGTGATGTTGGCAACCATTGTCTCTTCCAGGATTTCCTTGAGAACAACTGTTTCAGCGGCAGGGACGCTTGAAGACGATTCGGGATACCTCAAGGCCGTGACGACAATTTCTTCTCTCTGGACAATGTAAGGAATGAGTCTGACAATAACCTTTCTCTGGAGGTCTTTGGCGGAGAGAGAAATTTCCTGTTCTATGTAGTCTGGATGAAGGACTTCAAGCTTGATTCTTCTCTCGTCTGGCACAATCAGACTGAATTGCCCCTGTTCATCGGAAGTCGCTTTGTTTCCGCTAGGACGATGAAGAATGACTGCTCCAGAAACAGGTTTTGCTTCGAGATTCAGAACTTCTCCCTTGATTTCAACGGCATAGGCTTTAATGACACAAAAGATAACGATTAAAAATATAAATGCGGCTTTTCTCATATTAGAATTTATTACACGAAATGTTTTTGGCTGTAAAGATAAATTTGCTCGATTCTTTTTTATTTTGTGTGGTGGTGGAGATGCAGATAACAAAAGAGCTTCTCAGAGATGGCCGAAGCGACCATTGAAGGTTTAGCCTTCCCGAGCTGCCCTTCGAGGGAACCCGACGGAGTCGGGCGGCGAGGATGTCTGAGCGAAGCGAGTTCCGCAGCCGCCGAGAAGGGCTGCGAGGGAACGGCGTTAAAAACCTGAAGGGGAGCGAGGCCATTTTGAGAAGACTTTCAGATAAGACACACAAAATAGAAGAGAGTCGATTGCTTTTACTTGATATTGGGACATTTACCGGGCAACTCTTTGATTTTTACAAGTGGATGACAACCGAACGGTCCTTTGATTCCTTACAAAGGTCTTCTATGCTTTTTCCGAGAACAGGATGGACGGTGCCAGGAGAGATCTCCTTGAAAGCAGTGAGGACAAAATTCCTTTTTTCCATCCTGGGATGGGGAATCTCCAGGTCATGTGTCTGAATGACAGTTCTTTCTGCAAGAAGGATGTCAACGTCTATAATTCGAGGTTCCTTTCTGGCCTTAGCTTTTCTTCCCATCTTTTTTTCGATTTTTTTTATCAGAGTTAAGAATGCTTCAGGAGAAGTGTCTGCTTCGACCTCCACAACCTGGTTATAGAACCAAAATTCTGAATTAAGATCGACCGGTTGGGTCTCATAAAGGGATGATTTTTTAAGGATTTTAACTCCCGCTTGTTCAAGAAGGAAGAGCGTTTGGGCCAGATTTTTCGCCCTGTCTCCGATGTTGCTGCCTAAGCTCAAGAAGTATCTCATGGAATAATGATCCGCTAGGATAGAAAATAAAACAAAAATCTGAAATAAAGCGCATTCATTATATTACCCGTTTTTATTGTTTCAAGAAATCATTTTTTGTTAGAAATTTCAATTTTATGATAAAAGATTGCTCGATGAATCTCTTCAAATCAAGGAATTGAAATGCTGACTTTAAAAATTCCTCGATTTTTTCTGGAAACTTTGGCATCATATACAAACTATGCAAAAAGTTGAAAAATGGCGAGTTGAAGAGCTTGCTCTTCTCCTGAGTGAGATTGCCGTGCTGCTCAAGGACGGAGATAACTCAGAATGGGCGAATGTTTTTCTGCATTTTCATCTGGAGTCAAAGAATATCATCCTGAAAGAAGAATTCGATTTAGACTCGCTCAAAAAACTCGTCAGGAATATTAGAAACTGCTTTTCGGGAAGCAGTTATTTTACCAATACGCTTCTCCGCCATGAAAACTCCGAGCAAAGGACAAGGATCAATCAGGGATTTTCTCTTTTAACAGCTCGTCTGATTAACGTCCTCAAGGATTTGGAAAAACGCTCCGTTGAGCACACCCATTGAGAGCGCGTTTCTCTGGTTATACGTCAAACAGTCCGAATCTCTTGAGTACTCTTAAAACCGCGAAGGTCACCCAGAGATGGTCTTCTAAGGTTGACTTTTTGTTCCCTGATTCCCAGTAGCCTTGACGGATTTGCTTTTTCATCAGCCATTCCAAGCCCCTCTGGATTCTTTCATCCTCTGCTGGAAAGCCAATTTTGGAAAGGGAATCGAGGCTGCTCAGAATATCGGTCGCCCAGAAAGGATAGGTGATTTCTTCCCAGCAGGAGGAGAGACGTCTGTCGTCGTATCCGTCCTCCTTGAAAAAGCGGCTCAGCACCAATTCGCCTGCTTTCCAGGCCTCTTTGCCCTTCTTCCAGGTTGAAGAACCAGCAAGGGCACGGAGGACCATGCCTGTGACAAGATGGGAAAAGGGGCGAGATCGATCAGTTTTGATAGGTTCAAGCTTGAGCTGTGCTCTAAAATTGTACCGATTTTTTAGCTGTTCGTGCTCTATAGTCCGGTACGGGATGACCCAGCCACCATCCTCCTGCCTGTTTCTGAGAATCCAGCGGAATCCTTTCTGAGTCCTTTTGTCTTTATCGAGACCATAGAGACAGAGTATTTCAAGAGTCAAAGCATGATAGGTGGGGGAGTATTCGTTGAGATACGCGCCACGAAAGTCTCCCTCTTTAGATTGAGTGGAGAAGAGGAAGTCGACCGCCTTTTGAATTTCCTCCTCCTCGAGGCTGCAACCATAGTTATAAAGTTTGAAGAGGTTTTTTAATGTCTCTACAATGTAATATGTTTTTTCCCAGCGAGGATGACCTTCATATTTTTTTTTGCACCAGCCGCCGTTATTTTTCTGGCCTTTCAGAATTCTGATCCTGGAAGCAAATTTTTGCAGGTTCTTAAGCTCCCTATCCGCCGGGACTTCAAGAATATCTTTTTTCAACCAGTAAAGGATAGGAAGGTTTCCTCTGGCAAGAAGAAACTCGATCGCGCTGTTTAAGTTGAATTTCATCGAGAGTTCTGTTGTCGCTCTTTTATTCTATCTTGACTCAATTTGTTCAGGATTGATGATGATACACAAAAATTCAAAAGGTTTGGCAAAGGGATTTTTAAATTGATGTTTTTCGTTGGCTTGGATGAAAAGGCTCTGTCCCTCAGAAACAATCGTTTCCTCTCCTCCTCCCCAAACGACGATTCCTCTTCCTTTCTCTATTTTGATCACATGCTCGTGAGCATGGCTGTGAAAAGGTGTGTTTCCTTCTGGAAGGACTTTGAAATATCTCATAATGATATTGTTCGAACCATCGTCAGGTCCGATAAGGATTTTCCTCACCACTTTCTTGACATCTTCGTCCTCCATGAGCGCCTCGGGGATTTCCTCATTTTTTTTGATAATCATTTTTCAACCTCATTTCTTCCCTTTCCCATAGAGAATCATTCCTGGCAGCCGAGCCGTATGCTTTCCCTTGTTCACAACAAGCTCGCCGTTCACAAGGACGTACATCAGACCTCGGCTGTATTGGTGAGGGTCAGAGAAAGTCGCCATATCCTCAAATGTGTTCCAGTCAAAGATTGTAAGATCGGCATAATTCCCTTCTCGGATCATGCCCCTTTTATGAAGCCTCAAGGTTTGGGCGGGCAAAGAGGTCATTTTCCGGATGGCCTCTTCCAATGCAATGACTCTTTTTTCTCTGACATAACGGGCAATGACTCTGGGAAAGGTTCCATAATTTCTTGGATGAGGGACGCCACGCCCGATGACTTCAACTGCGCCGTCGGAAGCGTGCATCGTGTAGGAAAGGCGCATCAGACTCTCCACATCCTTCTCGTCCATCTGGAAAAAAACTCCTGAAGCTCCTCCGTTTTTCTCGATATCGATAATGAAATCTGCTGCGTTATCGACTGTCGGTTTTTTCCCTTGAGCCTCAAGAATCTCCCGCAGGTTTTTCCCTTCATATTCAGGAAATTCCTGACAGCTTGCGATAAAGATGGTTTCCAGCCTGTCGATTCCTTTTGTTGACGTCAATCTGCGTTTTATGATGTGAGCCTTTATTTTTTCATAGGATTTTTGATCTTTGATTCTTTCCAGAAATTTTTCTTTACCTCCTTCGAAAGCCCAAGAAGGGAAGCTGCTGGTAAATCCGGAGCTTGTGGCTGTATAGGGATACTGGTCGAGGGTGACCTCAACGCCCCTCTGACGGGCTTCCTCGACCGGTTTGATAATTCTTTCCGGCTGAAACCAGACAGCATCATCGGCCAGTTTGATGTGAGATATCTGGACAGGGATAGTGTTGTTTTCGCCGACAGCGATGGCTTCTTCGATGGCTTCTGTGATGCGAAGGCCCTGATCTCTGATATGGGAGGCATAGATACCTTTGTAGCGGGCGACGGGAGAGGCAAGCTGGATGAGTTCTTCTGTTTTGGCATAAGTTCCTGGAAGATAGGCTAATCCTGTAGAAAATCCCAGAGCTCCGGCCTTCATCTCTTCATCGATCAGGCTCTTCATCCTTTCTGTCTCTTCTTCTGTCGGAGCGCTCATTTTGAATCCCATGACTTCCCTTCGAATTGTGTTGTGGCCGATAAGGCAGCCAAAGTTAATCGAGATCCCTTTCTCCTGGATTTTTGCGAAGAGTTCCTTCAAGGGGAAAGGATGGCTTCCGCAGTTGCCGCCGATAACGCTTGTCGCGCCTTGATGGACGTAGTTGTCGACCGTAGGAACATCGATAATTCCTCGGTCGCAATGAGTGTGGATGTCGATGAATCCAGGACAGACGAATAGATTTTGAGCGTCGACCGTTTGTTTGGCCCGGCTTTCGTTCAGAAAGCCAATCTTGACTATTTTCTTGTTCCTTATGCCGAGGTCAGCGAGAAACCAGGGATTGCCTGATCCATCGATGACAAAGCCATTTTTTATAACCAGGTCATAGGGCTTTTTCGTTGATGCGCAGCCGAGGAGGAAGAAGATGGCTGTGGATCCTGATAAGAATAACAGGAGGACTGTTTGAAGGCTTTTTCTTGATTGTATACCCTTAAGTCCCATGGGTTGCATGAAGAGGTAATAATTCTATTCCAAGTCCGTAATTCTGTCAATTTATAAAAAATCGTTGATTTCTGTCGAAAAAATAAATATATAGTTTAATCTCGAGACCATATCTTTTTTCCGAGGCCTCCACTGGGCGGTGAAGAGGTTTTTATGAGTCCATTTGGTGCGTAAACTCATATTTCTGGATAACGGAGCCACATCTTTTCCCAAACCCGATGAAGTCTATACGTTCATGAATCATTTCTACCGCAATTTTGGAGTCAATCCTGGCCGTTCGGGCTATGATCTCTGTATGGAAACAGGAGAACTGGTTGAAAAAACACGAAAAGAATTGACGGAGTTTTTTAACGGAAAAGACGCGAACAGGCTATGCTTTTCCTATAATTCGACCGATGCCTTGAATCTTATCATCTTCGGCATGCTCAAGGAAGGCGACCACGCCATTACGACGACCCTGGAGCACAATTCCGTGCTGAGGCCCCTTTATCATCTCTACAGTTATACGGGGGTCGCAGTCGATTACATCCCGTTTGATGAAAAAGGGTTCGTCGATCCTGATGATTTCCCGAAGAAATTCAAGAAGAACACAAAACTCGTTATCGTCAATCATGCCTCCAACGTTATCGGCACGGTTCAGCCCATAAAAGAAATCGGAAGGCACTGCCGAGAAAGGGGCATCCCTTTTGCCGTCGACGTCTCCCAATCCGCCGGCAAAATCCCGATCGACATCAAAGACCAGAACGTGGATCTGGTGGCTTTCACCGGCCATAAATCCCTGCTTGGCCCTACCGGGATCGGGGGCCTGTATGTCAGGGAAGGGATTGAAATCCGCCATACCCGCGCCGGGGGCACCGGGGTCAGGTCCGCTGTCCGGACGCATCTGGAGGAATATCCTTACCGGCTCGAGTACGGGACGCTGAATGTTCTAGGGGTGGCCGGGCTTTATGCAGGCCTGAACTGGGTCAAAAAGAAAGGATTGAGCGCCATCCATGAGCAGGAGATGAAGCTCACGACAAGGCTCCGCGACGGTCTGAAGGATGTCGAGGGAGTCACACTCTATTGCCAGGATGATCTGACGGACCATATCAGCGTATTTCTTCTCAACGTCAACGGTCTGGAAGCCATCAACACTGGAACAATCCTCGATGTGGATTACAATATCGCCTGCCGGACCGGCCTTCATTGCGCTCCCCGTGTCCATGAACAGCTCGGAACGGATAAGATCCACGGAGCAGTCCGTTTTGGGATTGGACCTTTTAACACAGAAGAAGAGATCGACCTGACCATCCAGGCTGTTAAGGAGATAGCTGAATCCAGAAGGAATCGATAAAGTCAGCGCTTGTTATTCAGCCTGAGCCTTTCGTGTTCTTGTCAAGGACCAGGGCCTTGGCGACAATTTCGCAGACTGTTTTTATCTCCACTCCAAGTTTGTAGTGCTTGTTGAGCTCCATGAGCTGGTCGATGCAGTTGTGGCAGGGAGTGGCGACAGTTTTGGCGCCGGTTTTTTTTATCTGCTCCGCCTTTATTCGGCCTGCGTCAAGGCGTCTCTGCCTGAAGCGGCTCATGGCCAGTTGGCCGCCGCCTCCCCCACAGCAAAAATTTTTTTCCCGGTTGGGGCTCATCTCCGCAAAATGGCTGACAGCCTGCTTCAGGATATATCTCTGCTCTTCCACAATTCCTCCCAGCCGGACGAGGTTGCAGGGGTCGTGGAGAGTTACGGGATCAGCATTGAGGGAAGGATCGAGCCCGATCCGTCCCTGGCGAAGATAAGCCTCGACGATCTCGAGAATGCTTTTGACCTCAAAGTCATATTTTTGCCCCAGCCACTCCGGGCTCTCCCACCTGTTGGAGATGAAACCATGACCACATTCTCCGAGAACCAGAGTTTGGCAGCCCAATTTTTTCATGGACTGGGTGAGCCTCTCGGAAATGATTGCAGCGCTTCTCTCATCCCCGGTGTAGAACGCATAGTTTGTCAGGTCGTAGTTTTCGCTGGACAGAGTCCAGCTCTCCTTTGCTGCATAAAATATTTTGCCGGCAGCGACGATGGATAAAGGAAAGAACATGGGCTCCCTGGGGTTGATTGTGTATAAAAGCTTTTCACCCCTTTTGTCCATGGGAAGCCTGGCTTCCGGGTCTCTGACCTCCTTCTGAAGCTCTTCTTCCAGCCAGCGGACCGTCTCAATCCATTCTTGCTTAGGAATTCCCATGTTGTTGCCTTTTTCGAGAGCGGTGGCAACGGTAGAGTCGAGGCCGGGAGGGACAAGATTCAGAATGACCAAAGCGTTTCTCGCGGCCCGGATGAGATAAGGAATGTTCAAGCCCATGGAGCAATTGAGAAAACATCGGCCGCAGAGCGTGCATCGTCCAAACAGCGTATCCACCCATTCTCTGACCGTTTCCGGGTTGAATTCTCTGGCTCCTGCCCAGCGTGGAAAGTTCTTCCCGCTAAAACTGAAATATCTTTTGAAGACAGAGGCCACGAGACCGAGCTTGTAGGCAGGAAGCGAGGGGGTCTCCTTATTGCTTAAATAATAATGGCAGGAATCGGCGCAGAGGCCGCAATGGACACAAGAATTGAGGCAGGCCGCATATTCAGAGTGAATGAGCTCTTGAAAGCCCTTGATAGCCTTTTTCAATTCTTCTGGTTTCAGACCCTTGATTTTCTCTTCCAGCCAGTCTTTCCCGCCGTCTTTTTCAGTCATGTCTCAAACCCTCTGCTTCCGGGGCAAGACTCCCCTTCTCCCGAAAAAAAGCCCAAAGAGGACTCTGACGTAAAAAAAGAAGAAACAGTGGCGGATTTTCCCCATGGGGATATAAAGAAAGAGGATGATAGCCAGAGAGAGGAACAAGGGAGCCAAACGCGCAAAATATGTGTGGACCAGGGCTGAAAAAAGGAAAAGGCCAACAAGAATATTCGCCGCGAAATCATCCGGGCAGCTTATCCTTTTCAGGGCAGGAACGGCGAGTCTCTTGATAAGGAGGGCAAATCCGCTCAAAAGGCTTAAGATGATAAAGGCGCGGAGGAGAGTAAGGAACGCAATCGGCAAACCAAAAGGGATAAGGACAGAGAGAAGATAGAAAAGCGCGGAGAAGATGCCGGCATGGTACAGCAGGCCGCCGATATAAGTGGGGAGATGATGGGATGCGCTTTCTTTCGCCCAGGGCATCATGCCTCGTCCAAACGCGTCAATGATGCCTTTTGTCCCGCTTCCGTGAGGAGGCGCATAGCGGGACTTTTTGCCGAAAGAAAAGGTCTTCAAAATCAGAACAAAGAGGGAAATAACAGAAATGGCGATGGAGACGAACGTCGCAATCCTCAGAACAGAAAGCATGAAAATTCTTCCCTTCTAAACGCAGCCATCGGGCTTGGGCAATCCTGCGAGTTTGCAGGCTCCTTTGGCAGGCCCAGAAGGGAACAGTTCATAAATGTGCCTGAGCTGAAATCCTGTGTTCTGGCAGAGCTTACGGACCATCGGCGCCAGTTTATTCTCAAGATAATAGTCACGAATATAATTGATAACCGCCCAGTGTTCTTCAGTTAAAGATTCTATTCCCTCCTCATCTCTGGCTAAAAGTTCAGCCACTTCCCTGTTCCAATCCTCATGATGGACTAAAAAACCTTCTTCGTTGACTTCTATTTTTTTCTCTTTATCTTCGATGAACGGCATAGCGAGCTCCTTAAATTTTTTGACGGTCGCTCTATGTCCCACGGCTTGCCATGAAAAACCGCTTGTCAGCAATTCCAGGCGAGCGGCCTCTCTTGGCGGCAAGAAGCTAGTCTTTGCCCCGTCTGAATATTGAATTGAGATGGCGAAGCAGCCTTTGGAAGCGGGAATGCGATCTTATTCCTCTTCCAAAGTCGACGCGCTATTATACCACAACACATTTTCTTGATCACCCGAAGATTTCGGGCTTACTGAGATCTGTTTTGCCATCTCTAACGGTTTTTAAAATCATCGGCCTCATTTGACAAACAGGGATACGTTTCATCAACCTATTGGAACAGCGCGCTATCGCTTTGTTCGAGGCGGAAGGAAGCAACGAAAAAAAATAATTTTTTTGCGCTTGAATAACGAGATTAATTTTTTTAAAATAATTCCGATAAAAATTATCAAAGGAGGCATGTATGGCAGGCCGATTCGGAATTTTTTTTGTTTGCTCTTTGTTTCTTTTATTCCTTATGCTTCCCAGCCACTCTCAGGTTGAGCTCTCGCTTGAAGAGATTGTCGAGAAAAGCATCCAGGCTGCGGGAGGAAAGCAGAACTTAGCCCAGATCAAGAATTACTCTTTCCGACATGGCACAACCACCTTTTTTATGTCCTCGGATGGCGTGATGAAAATGACAGAGGGAAAAGACCCAATCATCACCGAAGTCATAATCGCTGATAGTCAAAAGGTCAGAAGAAATTGCTTCAATCGAATGACCGAGCTTAAGGGAGTTCAGAAGGCCATGCACCAGTCACTCGCCTTGCTCCGGTCCGGCTTGTTCACCCTGGTCAACTTCAAAGACCAGCTCAAGTTTCAGGGGCTAAAAAAATATGGGCCAAAGAAGCATTATTTGCTAACCGCGAAAGTGGACGACCTGGATGTTGAATTCTACCTGGACGCCGATGATTTCCTGCTCAGGAGAGCGGTCTTTAAAGGCCTTGATCCGAATGAAGGCAAATACGAAGTCAACCATGATTACGGTCCTTACCAGGAAATCGACGGGGTAAAGATCCCGGCTTCCTGGTTCATTTCTCAAGTGGGCACGCGGGGAAGCACCTACGAGATCTCTGAGCCGACAATCAATCAGCCTCTGACGAAAGAATTTTTCTCCAATCTTGACGTGAATGTGGGTGAAATCGAGATTGAAGAAGCAGCCTTGAAGGGAAACATCGTTGCTTCTGGTTTTCAGCGGAACAGGCTTCAGATAGAAACCAACTGGACAGATGAGTGTTTCCAGAGAGCCGGATTCAATGCCCGGGATAAACTGATTGTTGAAATAGCCGATATGGAATTTGAAATCGATTTTCTTGACTCCCAGCCGCCAAGAGAAGCAATCGTCCCGGGAGCCAAATTTTTATTTCCTAACTTCAGAAGCGAAAATTATGTTATTCTCCTCGGCCCAGAGGAATACAACAAGCTTCGAGAGAAACTGGAGCCGCTGTTGCCCATTCGGGCAAGAAAAAAATAATTCAGGAGGAAAAAATGTCCAACATCAATCGGCGAAATTTTCTAACAGCTATCACCTCAAGCCTTATGGGCTTTGGTATCGCAAACAGCCTGAGGGCTGATACAAAGAGCATTCAAGAATCCTCTCCGATTAAGATAAAAAAATACAACACATTGGGAAAAACAGGCATCAAAGTCTCGGATGTTGGCTGCGGGGCGATATCGTTCTTCGAGCCGAATGTCATGAGGTACGCTTACGATTTGGGTGTAACTTATTTTGATACAGCCGAAAGCTATTTGAACACCAAAAGCGAGATATTCATCGGGCAAGCTCTTAAAGACGTTAGGGATAAAGTCGTTATCACCACCAAACATGGCTATTCCTCCCGGCAGCAGTCAAATCGCGAGGATATAATCCGCAGAGTCGAAGCAAGTCTGAAGCGCATGCAGACCGACTATGTCGATGTGGCCATGATTCATGGCTTAAATGACATGTCTTTTCTCAATAATGAGGAGATCCAGGCGGCTTATTCTCAGCTCAAAAAGGATGGGAAAGTCCGCTTCACAGGATTTTCTACCCACAATGCCAAGCTCACTCTGAAACAGGCTCTGGAAAACGGGTTCGCCGAGGTCATTCTTTTCATCTACAACCATGATGAAGGGCCAGAGATCGAGCCTCTTGTCGAGCAGGCCCGCCTCAAGGGAATTGGGACTGTGGCCATGAAAGTCTTTGCCGGCGGAAAACATGGAAACTTAAAATCTATGATCAGCCCGGAGGTGAGCTATCCTCAGGCGGCAATTCGCTGGGTCTTGAGCAACCCTAACCTTGACACCTGCATCCCGACCATGAGCAGCTACTCCCATGTGGAGGAATATGTGGCTGCTTCAAGCAAGCCCCTCAACAGAGCGGATTTAAAAGTGATTGCTGAGTATCAGCGTCAGACCAGAGACCAATACTGCAGAGTCAGCTGCAGCGAATGTCTCTCCTCATGTCCGCATAATGTCGCCGTCAACGAGGTGCTCCGCTTCAAAATGTACTTTGAAGACTACCACATGGAAAAAGAAGCCATGCGTTATTATGCGGAACTCGAGGAGAAAAGGAAGCCTCTTGACTGTGAGAGTTGCACCGGATACTGTCAATCGGCCTGTCCCTATGGGCTTAAGGTCAAACAAAAGCTCATCGAGGCCCATGAGCTGTTGAGCGCTTGAGAATGCTTTATTGATATCATCATTCACCACGGAGGGCAATCATGGAAAAATCGTTTGTCTTGATGACATCTCTGTTGTTTCTTTTGGCTTTTTCCTTCTCGGCCCAGCAGGAATTCGAAGAGGATATCTTTCTAACGCCACAGGGTGAAATCAAGATTACGTTCATCGGCCACGGAACTCTGCTCTTTAGCTTCGCCGGCAAAATAATCCATATCGATCCAGTCGGGAGATATGCCGATTACAAAACTCTCCCTAAAGCTGACCTTATCCTCATCACCCATGAGCACGGCGATCATTTTGATGCTAAGGCTATCGAGACCATCAAAAAGCAAGGCACGGATATCATCCTCACCGAAAAATGTGCCGAGAAGCATGAAAACGGCCAGGTCATGAAAAACGGGGAAGCGCGAACAGTGCAGGGAATTAAAATAGAGGCTGTTCCTGCTTATAATATCGTCCACAAGCGACCGCAAGGAATCCCTTATCATCCTCAAGGAGAAGGCAACGGTTATATCCTCACTTTCGCAGATAAAAGAGTTTATGTGGCTGGAGATACAGAAAATACACCGGAAATGAAGGCTTTAAAGAATATCGATATCGCATTTTTGCCCATGAATCTTCCCTACACCATGTCTCCGGAGATGGTTGCCGATGCCGCCAGAGCATTCAGGCCCAAAATCCTCTACCCTTATCATTATGGCGATACAGATACAGCCAAGATTGTGGAGCTTCTCGCAGACATCAAAGATATCCAGGTCCGCATAAGAAAGTTGCAGTAAAAGCGTCGGCTTTACCTCTGGCTAAACTCTCTCATAACTCTTGGATGTCCCTCCGTGGATCAGTCAGCGCACTGATTTTTGGCCTTAATTTTTCGAAAGAGTTCAGTCAAATGCGCTGCTCACATCAATTCTGGAGTTAATATCCAGGCAATCTTCCAGGTCTCTCGAAACTCCAAGCAGACAACACCTGAGTTTTTAAAGGACACCAACGGATAATTTTCTGAGCCAGTCAAGAGTAACGATGCCAGTTTCTGGAGGAACGGCAGATGTCCGACGATCATCAAGCTTTTGTTCAGGGATTGAATCTCATCAGGGAGCCTGGCTGGCGAATCCAAAGGATTCAAATCATCCCTCTGGAGAATTTCTGAGCAAGAAACGGCCCTGGCGATGATTTGGGCCGTTTGGATTGCACGCAATTTCGCGCTGTGCCAGAGGCAGTCGACCCGGATGCTCTTCGTTTTTAAGAAGGCGGCTGTCTTTTGAGTCTGCTTTTTGCCTTCAGGGCTTAAAGGCCTTTCAGAGTTTTGTTCTTCCGTCAGAGAAAGACCATGCTGGACTAAATAGAGAAACATCGCAGCACCTCCTAATAAAGCAAATAGGGTCTTCTGCGCTGGGAAAAGGTCTTTAAGTCCTCTTCGTAGCTTTTAATAATTTCTTTGATATCAACGCCTTTTTCAAGGGATTCCCTTATTGTTGACGTTCCCATAATCCTATCCATGTAGTCTTTATGGAACTCGAAATAGCCAGGATACAGAGCCATTATGGTTTTTAGGATGTAAAGCGTCGTTTCAAACGGCCTGTACTGGCTTCTGTCTATGATATGGATTTGGGCTCCTCCGCACAGCTCGCCTGCAAACTTGGAGAATGTTGGAGCAAACCAGGCTTCTCTGAATCTGACCCCGGGCAAGTTGAGTGCGTTAAGTTTTTGCGCAAGCTCATGGCCGTCGATCCAGGGAGCACCGAAGATTTCAAAGGGCTTTGTCGTCCCCCTCCCTTCGGATACGTTTGTCCCTTCCAGAAAGACCTGGCCAGGATAAACTGTGGCCGTGTCCGGGCCGGGCATGTTTGGAGAGGGAAAAACCCAGGGAAGCGATGTCTCATCGTACCACATCTCCCTCCTCCATCCCTCCATGGGAATTACGGTCAGGTTGGCTTTTTTCTCAAGGAAATTGTCGTTGAAAAACTTGGCCAGCTCTCCAGCAGTCATGCCATGCCTGACGGGTATAGGGTAAAGGCCGACAAAAGAGCTGTATTCCGGGTATTCCAGCAGCGGGCCCTCCATGTCCATGCCGTTTATGGGATTGGGCCTGTCCAGAACAATAAAATCCATTCCGTATTCCGCGCAGGCCTGCATCGCGTAGGCCATGGTAGCGATATAGGTATAGATTCTAGTTCCTACATCCTGAAGGTCAAAGATCAAAACATCGATGCTCTCCACCATTTTTCTATCCGGGATTTTTCCGAGCGCTGCGGTGTCAAAAGAGCGCATATAGGCGTCGATATTCTTAAGCATATCTTTCTCTGGCTTCCGGGATTGGCCATAAAGGCTGAAGACCGGAAGATTATATTTTTCATCCAGGTAGAAAGGGACATATTCGCCGGCCTGGGCATTGCCTCTCACTCCATGCTCGGGTCCATAGAGCGCGACCAGGTTGACAGCGCTAATCCTGCTGAATGAGTCGATGATGCTCTGGAGGTGAGTGTCAACCCCTGTAGGATTTGTAATCAAACCCACTCTTTTTCCTTTGACAAGGGAGAGATGTTTCTCGAGAAATACTTCCAATCCAGGCTTTACGGGATTCTGCCCTTGCGGGCGTGCGCCTTCCTGCTGACATGATGCGGAAGTCACGAGCAGCACGGAGGCCAAAATAACCAAAAAAATTGCCGTCTGTGAAGCGCTCATTTTGATTTTTCCTTTCTAAAACCAATATCCGAGTCCAAAGAGCCCATGCAGGGCTACGTTTGGCGCATAAGCATTCCCGTCTTGAATGGGCACGACCGCATAAGATGCGGTAAATTTTCCTTCAAAAACGGCAAAAAGTCTGCCGAAAATCAGGAATTTTTTTTCCAATGCGGCCTGGACTGTGGGGCCAGTGATGTAGAAACCGTCGAGCCCTTCTCCCCAGGATAGACTCTTTTCCCGAATTGTGCTTTCCGGATGGGCGGCAACAAGTCCAGCGCCCACCCGCCAGACCCAGCTGCCATACGACCAGGCCCTGTTA
Organism: uncultured Eubacteriales bacterium; assembly: GCA_964550165.1. Lineage (GTDB taxonomy): Bacteria > Acidobacteriota > Aminicenantia > Aminicenantales > Aminicenantaceae > CAZJYC01. Next base: position 17,247 of record CAZJYC010000004.1, on the reverse strand, counting down.
ACGGTGATAAGGTTATAACCATGAGTTATCGCGAAATACTGAACTTCTTGCGGACGATTGGACAGAATAATCTTATGGTGAACTAGCTCAAATTCCCAGGCACGATTCCGCTTCCATCTGGATATTCTCCAGGCGTAATAGGGCGATTCTTTAAACGGTTCATTGTTGTATCTTGCGATCAAATAAATGCGGTCCTCACCGTATTGATGGATACTCAAAGGCGTGGAAATACTCCAGGCCGCGCCAAAAAATGCCTCAAAGGCCCACCGGCTTTTTGCGGCTGATGAGAGGGTTGCCGCTGATAACAGAATCAATATAATCATCATCCACAGCTTTTTCATGGTTATCTCCTTCTTTGTCTAAAAGCTTTCTTATATCGCAAACAGCGGAAAAATTGAAGTGAAATATTTGCCTGTCGAGAGGTTCTTAAAATTACGAGCTGGATAGGCGTATGTGTTTACGCGCTTGATTCAAGAAAAGATATGAATGCTCTTTCCCTTTTATGGCGAGCACACGGCACGCGCCTGGCGATCTCGAGATGAGTCTTTGAGATCACCGCGCTTCGCTCATGAGGACACAGCCCTAGCGGCAAATTTGGGTTCAAAGCAGGGGAGGGTGGCTGGACAAAATTGAGAGTAAAGTCCTAAAGATTTTATTGAGCTAAATTGGGCCAATATAAATGTTTTTTTAGCAGTAAGGAAAAACGATCTTATAGCACATGTCCCGAAAATACTCTGCGTTTGCCTCTATAAACTTTTATCGGGATTTTTCCTCTCGCTCCTAAAGAGACGGGCCGATTTTTTGGCTAAGAGAAAATCTTTACATGCCGATCATAATTCCCACTGTCGCAGACTTGTAATCTCCGAAATTGTAGTCCGCATTGACGTTGAACATGAGCAGCCGGAGGCTCAGGCCGACAGTCATGCGATTTCTTTTATTTTTTGGAAAATCCAGGTGAACGTCAAACTCCTGATCATCCACAGTGAACGCATACCTGATGTCTATTTTGGAGCTTTCCCGCAGGTATCCGGCGTAGGGTGTGAGGTTCAGGAATCCTAAGCCAAGCTTTTTGCTTACAGTTACTCCATAGGCTGTTGTATCGGCTTCGAATAAAGTCCCCACTTTTAATGTTTGTTTAAAATATGCGAGAGAGATATCCACAGGAAGAGGAAAAGAGAAAAACACACCCGGGTTGTGCTGGATACCCCATCCAAACCAGCTGAATTTTCCAATCTCATCCGTAACTTCATTGACCAACGGCAAATTGCTGATGGATTCAGGCAAATAGCGGATTGTCGCCTGAGTTCCTAAGACCGTGCCAACAGTGACCTGTGGGGCTGCAAAAGGAAGGAATTTAATCTGTTCAAATATCTCGCCAAGACCTCCAATTCCGAGATCAACCGTTCCGCCGATGGTTATTGTCTCATCGGGGTTGTTTGGGTCATCAATCTCTGTCGAACTTAATTCTACATTGATGTAGTCCCCTGGTTCATTCCCACCGATAATAGTTGCCCCGTAAATTGATACGGCGAAATCCTGGGAGATAATTTCGGCAACGATTAAATCTATTTCTGGTTGTGTTAGACCTGTAGTGTCGAATAAATTCAGCGCCTGCTCTGAATTGAAACGGAATGATCCCTGGACGGAAAAGTCTCTCTGTGCATCTTCAGGGAAGAACGTGCCCATCCCAACCAGGCCGAATTCCAGATTCAGGCCGAATAATTTTGGAGGAGGCGATTTGTGGAACCAGCCGCCATTGAGATTGATGCCAAATGGAATAATGGCGGGTGAGAGATAAGCTCTTCCAGCATCTTCAGAAAGCTTTTGAATAGTTTGTTCGAGCTCCGAGCTTTCTTCGCCGTTTTCCTGGGCCATTGCATTCCATGCAACCGCGAACAGGAAAACAGTCAGCGTAAACAAAGATTTCCATGAAAAAGATTTTAGGTGTCTCATTTCAATTCCTCCATTTTGTTTTATTTTGCGAATCTTTTCATAATCCAATCTATAAAAAGTATCAGTATAGAGCTTTTGCTCTATTTTTCAAGCAATTTAATGATCGCAGGAGAGGCTGAGAATGTAAATCGCCGTGAGGGGTGATTTTCAGGGTGATTTTTGTCCCCTCCTGAAGCTAAAGAATGATGAATTTTTTGAAGCAGATTCCATAAAAAATTGAATTCTTTAATCAAATTCAAAGATTCGCTTGAATCTTGGAAATGTATATGGCTCTATACTATCTAATTTTTAAAAAGAATTAACTCATTCATTAATCAGAATATGTCTTTCTCACATAATGTTGATAACATCTGTTGGTGATATTTGACAACCTAAAAATATTCTATTATTATTAAGAACAGGAACTATAAGAATTGTTAAAGAGATTTGTATTAATTTCAGTTCTGCTTTTGATTTCTGGATGTGAAGGGCTCTTTACGCCCACAACACCTACCTTACAGGAGCTCCTCTCCGCGCCAGAACAGGTCGAGATTTATGGACGGAAGTTTACACTGGAGACTTTTCTCTGGCGTGATTTTATGCCTGTGTCTCCACCAAACGGAAAACCGCTTATTGCCCTAATCTGGGTTACCGCGGCAGATTTGTCACCTTTTCCCCCTTCAGTCGATGCAAATCGATTGTGGGTTATCAATGTTCAAGATGTCTGGGATCCGATTTGGGAGACGAAGTTTTCCGACGAGGAAAGACCCAAAGATCCCAATCATCAGCACCAACTGGAGAAAATTGGCCGAGAAGGCCCGAAATGGGGTCCTGGGGTCTATGTCGATGTCGTTGTCAGGATTGTCGATTATAAGGGCGTAAAATATTTGCTCAGAGCTTCAAAGCAATATATCGGCCGCACAGATTAAATACGCTCCAATCAACTACAGATCTTTTGTCAATAATCCCCCGCATGACGAGAGTTCATCTCTATCTTTAAAAGAAATCCATTCGTTAAGAGAAACAGTATAGTCCAGATCCCTTATTTCCACGTCTCTGTGGCGGAATAAAGGGAAACGCTGGGCGTGAAAAATGTCGAAGTCGAGAAGAAACGTCCTGGCAGGAACAAAACTGATCTCTAATCCAAATCCAGTCCCTCAATAGAATCCACACCCATTACCTTTTTTAACAGCCCTGGAACTAATAAATGATCGTATGGATTTATGTACATTAATCTTACATGTTTTACTTTTTGGCCTAAATTGAAACAACCTGCTTCTCCAATCTGACTCATCCCTATGTATTTCCACGCGTCATCTTTATTTTCCTTCACGAAGACAGCATAAGTTCTTGTTCCAAAACGTCTATCCTCCCATAACTCTTTGGTTGTGATCTTTAACTTTTCAGCATAATCACTTAATTCGAGATCTATGTGCGAGGCATAGTATATCTCTGCAAGTTCCCCATCCGGTTCGAACAAAGCTCTTTCAGGATTTTCAACCCATGGAGGTTGTGGAGTAGAGGGAAGAATTTTTTTTGCGTAATTCCCCGCTTCCGCTGTTAAGAGCAACGAAAATAAAAAGACTGGAAAAATCATAAGTTTTTTTATGAAAGCAGGAATTTTCTTTTTTTGGGCTGCGATCAAATTCTTCATATTTATCTTCATTCAAGTCTGCTATAATTATAAATCTGAAAGAAATTATGGTCAATTTCTCTTGATGAGAAGTAAGCATCCTCAATTCCATGATTCATCGCACATAATCAGGGAGCTTGCTCTTTGTTCTATGGCCTCAATAAAATTTCCCAGGGCTATCTTGAAAAGAGAATAAATTCGCCTGTCGGAATCAACTATATGGTACTTTTCAAAAAGATTCTAGTGGACTTCATAGAACTAGGGCATCCAATTTTAGCCATGCTGGAATGGATAGCCCAGATGATGTGAATTGGAATTGAAAGAGAAAGCGCGAAGCAGACGAGCAAAACCCCGCCCCAATGTGTTTGAAGAATCGTTCAAAATGGCTCCTCGGGCAGGACTCGAACCTGCAACCTAGTGGTTACAAGACCCCCAGAATTTCTTCTGGGCTTGGACTATCTCTTCACCCTCTCCAGATGATTGAAGTTGGGGTGTCGGGCGCTTCCCCTGAACCCCGGTCAGGGTACGAGCTTTAGCTCTAGTCTCTGCACCTCCCCTGCCATTTTGGAAAACGGCAGGGTTTGGCTCAGGATTACCTTTCTCCGCGGAGAACGGAGCGAAGGCTTCCCTGAATTCACCCGATTTTTCAACCACGATTTCTCGTGGAAGCTGCAATCCGGAGTGAACTTCACGGTGACAATTTGCACAAAGCAAAATGCACTTATCAAATCTGTCTCGGTAAGTGCGGTTGTCACTCATCCGTTACTCCTCTTTACAGCCACCCGCTCTGCCGATTGAGCTACCGAGGAGCGATCGTCCATAATTTAGCAGAATTATAGAAGAATATCAATGGATTCGTCAGCGCCTTTTTTGGGATAGTTCGCAAGCTGAGTTTCGGATCAGAACCGATAGCCAGCCTGTTTGATTTCCTTGCGGTAGTCCTTTCCCCACATCTCAACAATCTTGCACATCTCATAGAGCCTCGACCTTAAGCGAACTCCAATTCTGTCGACCAGAGTCTCCCCACCCTTTTTAAAATAGGGATCCCTGGTGTCCTCTTCCTCCTCAGTATCGAGATAATTTGAGGTAAAGATGGTCAGCTTTTTGTTGTTGTAGCGGTTGTTGATGATGTAGAAAACTGTCTCCTCAACCCAGGCTGTTGTTCTTTTGGCTCCCAGTTCATCGAGCACCAGCACATCACTCTCAAAGATAGGTTCCAGAATGTTTGATTCTGTCAATGTAGAATCGGGCGTATAGCTGCTCTGGATATTTCTTATCAATTCCCTGAAATCGCAGAAATAACATTGCGCGCCTTTCTTCTCGATTAATTCCTGAATGATGGCCACAGCCAGATGGGTCTTCCCCACTCCACACGGTCCAAGGAAAAGGAGCCCAATATCCTGAACTGGATAGTTTTTGACAAATTTTTTGGCTATCTTTATGGCATCCTGGTGGGAGTCGTTATGAATTTCGAAGTTCTTGAATGTACAATCCCTATATCTTCTCGGAATGTTCGCCCGCTCGAGAAGCATCTGAGTCTTCTGCTCTTCGATGCATTTGCAGCGCTTGGCCACAGTTCCGGACTTGGATTCCTTAAGAATCCAGCCTGTTCCCTGGCATTCAGGACATAAATTTTCCGTCATCAGTTGAGATACCCTCTCAGCTGTTGAAGTTTGTTCGAGCGGGATAGTTTTCTCATGGCTTTTTTCTCAATCTGCCTGATCCTTTCTCTGGTCAATTTGAGCTCATCTCCAATCTCTTGAAGAGTTCGTGGCGTGTCATCATCCAATCCGAATCTTAATCTTAACACAAGTGCTTCTTTTTCATCCAGTTCCCTCAAGATCTCCCGAATCTGCTGCTTTATAGAATTCTTAACAATCTGGTATTCGACAGAAGGAGAAAGGTCGTCTCTAATCCTGTCGCCGACCTCCCTATCTTCATCAAAATATTTGTCGCTGAGAGAAACATCCTTGCCATCCAACATCTCCAGGTCTTCGATATCTTCAGCGGCAACGCCCATTCTTTGGGCGATCTCCTCCCTCGTCGGGCTTCTCCCTAATTCTGCTTTCAGCTCAGCGGCCTTTTTCTTCATATCGGATATCTTGTCAGAGAGTTTCTGGGGAATAAAATAGGTACGTGAATACCGGCTGAGCGCATGGATGATGGCCTGCCTTATCCACCAGACAGCATAGGATATAAATTTGACGTTCCGCCGCGGATCAAATCGCTTGGCAGCCTCGATGAGCCCCAGATTGCCCTCGTTGATCAAGTCGAACATGCTCAACCCCATGCCCCTGTACCTCTTGACATAGGAAACAACGAACTTTAGATTGGCTTCAATCAATGCCCTGAGTGCTTTTTTATCGCCCTTCTGGATAAGCTCTCCCAGCTTTTTTTCCTCAATCTGGCAAAGCGGTGGAAACTTGGAGATCTGATTGAGATAGGCTCTTAAGGTTTTCGAATCGAAGTAATCCCTATAGTCATCCTTCATTCTTCGCTACTCTCTTTCTTTATTTTTATTATTTTTGTTGGTCTTATGTGAACCAGATCCTCTCTTTTGATTTCAAATTCGTCTTCCCTGCCTTCAAAGAACTCTTTCTTTACATACTCCAGAAGCATGTTCACCTCCGCTTCAATTTGTTCCATCCTCTGTCTCATGTTCAGGATGGCCTCCACACCAGCCAGATTGATTCCCAGGTCGCGCGTCAGGTTCAGTATGATTCTGAGTTGTTTTATGTCATCCTCGGTGTAGAGTCGAGTGTTTCCTTCGCTTCGTGAGGGCTTTAAGAGCCCTTCCCTCTCATACAGTCTGAGGGTCTGGGGATGGACATTGAACATCCTTGAAACGCTGCTTATATGATAATACGTTTTTGGTTCTCTGTCTTTGTTGTCTTTCATTTTTTTGTTGATTCTCATGTTAATGAATCCCCATTTTTTCCCTTGGATTCTGGCTTGCGACCTTCTCCAGTTCTCTCATCAGTTCTCGAATTCTTTCGTCGTTCGACGGAGGTGGCACAATCGTCACTTCCACAAATTGGTCACCCCGGGACCTTCTTCCTGGCAGAGGCGCTCCTTTATCCCTGAGCCTGAATTTTTGACCGGATTTTGTGCCAGGAGGAACCTTTATGGTCGCTCTGCCGTACAGCGTAGGGACCTCAATCTTTGCTCCAAGAGTGGCTTCAGGCACGGTTATGGGAACTTTGACATAAATGTGCGAGCCCTCTCTTTTGAAGAGAGGATGGGAGTCAACCTCGACCGTGATGAACAGGTCACCGGGAGGGCCTCCATTCCTTCCTGCATTCCCTTTGCCAGGAATACGCACTTTCGAGCCTGTGTTCACTCCACCCGGAATCCTGACACTGATCAGCTCAATCTTTTGAACTGAACCCCGCCCATAGCAAGCTGAGCATTGCTGTCCGGGAAGAACACCTGTCCCCCCGCAATAAGGGCATGTTGAGGAAAACTTCATAAAGCCTCTTTGTGCGCTTGTGCGGCCACTCCCTCTGCATGCTGGGCAGCTGCGCTCCCCGCCTTTCTGGATATAGCCAGTTCCCTCGCAGGTGGGACAGGCCACCGTCCGGGTCAATTGAATTCTCGTCTTCAGGCCGTTGATTGCGTCCAGGAAACCCATTCTCATCGTATAGAGAAGATCTTCGCCTCTTTCTGCTCTTTGCTGAGTCCGCTGGCGACCTGCTCCAAAGAGATTTTCAAAAACATCTTTGAACGAAGAGGTTCCAAGGTCAGAAAAATCAAAGCTCTCAAATCCTGAGGAGTATGTCTGGTATGGGCCTCCTCCTGGAGGCGTTTCTCCGAAAATGCCAAACTGGTCGTACTGACTTTTTTTCTTAGGATCGCTCAAGACGGAGTAAGCTTCCTGGATTTCTTTGAACTTGGCTTCAGTCGATTTGTCTCCTGGGTTCAGGTCTGGATGGTATTTCCGGGCGAGCTTTCGATAAGCCTTTTTTATTTCCGCCAGATTGGCCCTGCGGTCAACTCCTAAAATTTGATAATAATCTTTATTCATTCCTGAGCCTTATCTTTTCTCAGATAACAATAAAGGCCTCAGTCTCTATCCAGCGGTCAGCAAGGATTAGCTCTGTTTGTCCTCATCGACAACTTCAGCATCGATAACTTCTTCTTCGGAAGAGGCATCGGATGAGGCCTGCTTGCCTTCTGTTTGGCTTTGGGCAGAACTCTGTTGCGCTTGCTGCTGGCCGGCCTGCTGGTACATCATTTCTGTTAGTTTATGGGAAGCTCTGGAAAGTGCATCCACCGCTGACTTTATCCGCTCAAGGTCTTCGCTTTCAATGGCCTTTTTGGTGTTCTCGATCTCTGCCTGGACTTGGCTTGCTTCTTGCTCAGGAATCCTGTCTTTGTTCTCCCTTAACAGTTTCTCGAGGCTGTAGACCATCTGGTCGGCCTGGTTTTTAGTATCGATGACTTCTCTCCTCTTCTTGTCCTCATCAGAATGAGCTTCGGCTTCCTTGACCATTCTTTCGATCTCTTTCTCGTCAAGCCCGCTGTGGCCGGTTATGGTGATGGCCTGCTGTTTGCCTGTGCCTATATCTTTGGCCGAGACATGAAGAATTCCGTTTGCGTCGATGTCAAAAGTCACTTCGATTTTGGGAATGCCACGGGGTGCAGGCGGAATGCCATCGAGGTGAAATCTGCCCAATGTCCTGTTATACGCAGCCATTTCCCTTTCACCTTGAAGCACGTGAATTTCCACACTCGGCTGGTTATCCGCAGCTGTGGAGAAAATTTCTGTTTTCTTGGTTGGTATGGTCGTGTTGCGAGCAATCATCCTGGTGAAGACACCGCCAAGGGTTTCAATGCCAAGGGTCAACGGAGTCACATCCAGAAGGAGAATGTCCTTGACCTCTCCGCTCAGAACAGCACCCTGAATCGCAGCTCCTGCCGCCACCACTTCATCAGGATTAACGCCTTTGCAGGGCTCTTTTCCGAAAAGGTCTTTGACGAGCTGTTGGACCTTTGGAATTCGGGTCGAACCTCCAACCAGAATAACTTCGTCTATATTCTCAGGATTTAAGCCTGCATCAGCCAGAGCCTGTTTGCAGGGCCCGACACTCCTTTGAATAATGTCGTCCATGAGCTGTTCCAGTTTGGACCTGGTCAGCTTCATCAAAAGGTGCTTTGGGCCTGAGGCATCAGCGGTGATAAAGGGGAGGTTGATCTCCGTTTCCATGGTTGTCGAAAGCTCCATTTTTGCTTTTTCAGCCGCTTCTTTAAGCCTCTGGAGAGCCATTTTATCCTTGGAAAGGTCAATTCCCGATTCTTTCTTGAATTCTGCCACCAGCCAGTCCTGGACATGCTGGTCGATGTCGTCGCCGCCCAGGTGGGTATCGCCGTTGGTGGCTTTAACCTCAACTACGCCTTCTCCAACTTCCAGAATTGAAATATCGAAAGTTCCTCCTCCAAAGTCATAGACAGCGATCACTTCATCTTTTTTCTTATCCATTCCGTAGGCCAGAGCGGCTGCGGTGGGCTCGTTGATAATCCGTTCCACTTTCAGGCCTGCGATGACGCCAGCATCCTTAGTTGCCTTGCGCTGGCTATCGTTAAAATAGGCCGGAACCGTGATCACCGCTTTTTCGATTTTCTCTCCAAGATAATCCTCGGCCGCTTTTTTCAGTTTCTGAAGGATAAGGGCAGAGATCTCCGGAGGGGAGAATTTCTTACCCAAGACTTCAATCCTTACGTCTCCGTTCGGTGCTTTGCCGACTTTAAACGGAACTTGCTTGATTTCCTGGCCGACTTCGTGGTGGCGGCGACCCATAAATCGTTTTATGGAATAGACGGTGTTTTCAGGGTTGGTGATCCGCTGCCTTTTGGCAACCTGACCCACCAGCCTCTCGCCTTTTTCGTTAAAAGCCACGACTGAAGGAGTTGTTCTTCCACCTTCTTCGTTGGCAATGATGACAGGCTGATCACCTTCAACCACTGCTACGACTGAGTTTGTCGTTCCAAGGTCTATGCCTATTGTTTTAGCCATTTAAGTCCTCCTTGTTTAGTCGTTAGTTAATATAAAATATGAGTATACTTTTGTCAAGTTTTTATTTCAATTATTTTTTAATCGTTAAAGGCTGGAATATTTAAGCTAAAATTCTTGTTCTTTTGAGCTGCTTTTCTTTCTTTATGCTCTTCTTATTATAAAAAATAATAAGCCATTTTTTTTATGGCATTTTTACTTTTATTTTATTTTCAGTAAGTTCTATTTATTTTTTCTTCCCGTCAGGATCTATAATGAATTGTTCTTTCATCAATAACTGGACTTCTTCCCTGGCTTTTTTGATGATTTCCTCGGCATGTTTGAATCTTACTTCGGCCGGGGCTTTGATGCGAGCAACTGCCTGCTCTATCCCCTTGGAACCGACAGCCACAGCTTCTCTCGGGAAGACTTCCCACTGGTCCATGTTGGGAATAATATAATCCTCACTCAGTCCTTTATCCTCAGCCACTTTTGCCAGTTCCTTGGCCGCTTCAATACACATCTCGTCCGTGATTTTTGTCGCTCTAATATCCAGCGAACCCCTGAATATTCCTGGGAACCCAAGCGAATTATTGATCTGGTTGGGAAAATCCGAGCGTCCGGTAGCAACAATCTTCGCTCCAGCCTCCTTTGCCTCCCATGGCCATATTTCAGGGACCGGGTTTGCTTCGGCAAAAACGATGGGATTTTTGGCCATTCTTTTGACCCATTCTGGCTTTATGACGCCAGGCCCAGGCTTTGAGGCCGATATGACAACATCCGCACCTTCCATTGCCTCGGGGATGTCCCCTCTTATCCCTTTGGGATTTGTTGTCTCGCAGATATGCCATTTTTCCTTGTATTTTGTCTGCAAGAGCTCTTTGTCCCCCCTGTCTCTGTGGAGAATTCCTTTTGAATCGACAACAATGAGGTTCTCTGGTTTGCACCCGGCCGTGATGATCAGTCTGGTGATGGCGATGTTGGCTGCGCCTGCACCGATGTGCGCCACTTTAATATCTTCCATCTTTTTGCCGACAATTTTTACGGCGTTGATCAGCCCTGCCACTGTCACACAGGCTGTTCCCTGCTGGTCATCATGCCAGACAGGAATTTCCATTTCTTTCCTTAAGGTATCCAGGATATGGAAGCATTTGGGATGGGAAATATCTTCCAGATTGATTCCGCCAAATGTCGGCTGAATCCATTTGACAGCCTGAATGATTTCATCGGGTTCATGGGTGTTGAGACAGATAGGAAAAGCATCAACTCCGCCCAGGTACTTATAGAGCAAAGCCTTTCCTTCCATAACTGGCAGTCCTGCTTCTGGGCCTATATCTCCCAGCCCGAGAACTCTTGACCCGTCAGAAACAACGGCCACAAAATTCCATTTGTTGGTTATCTCATAGACTTTTTCTTTGTCAGCATGGATTTCTTTACAAGGAGCAGCCACGCCGGGGGTATACCAGATGGCGAAATCTTCGAATGACCGGATTCTGCATTTAGGGATGACCTCGATTTTTCCTCTGTAAAAGGGATGAAGCCGTAGAGCATCCTTGGAAGGTTGCTCAGCCTTGGCCAGCAACTCTTCCACTGTAACTTTTTTCATTTCATGACTCCTTTTTAAAGGTTCTTCGAAATTTTTTATGATAGATTTGTTAAATTATGAAACCTTTAAACTCAAACTTTACTCTTTTTAAGCAATTTTGAAAAGCTTTTTATGAATTTAAAAAGTCTTTAATTATAGTCTAAAGCCTTTTAAGGTCAAGCTTCACTCCGACCGTCCTTTTATCCCTGGGATTTTTCGACAGTTATATAAAAACTGACTGTTTTTACCTGTGCAGGAAGCAGCGCTCGCTGTCCGTTTCTCCAGGTTTTCTGGTTATGACCATCGCCAGGTCGTGCTCATTGGCCTTGTCGATGACTTCCTGGTCCTTGATCGAACCCAGAGGGTAGATGATGGCCGTTATCCCATTTTGAGCGGCGAGCGTGACGACGTCAGAAAAAGGCATAAAGGCATCGGAAGCCATAACGCACCCCTCCGGTCCATAGCCTCGCCTCGAATAGCGGATTGCATCTTCGGCGGCATCGATTCGGCTTCTCTGGCCCGAGCCGATGCCGTGGACTTTATCTTTTTTTCCGATAACGACCGCATTGGAGCGGGTGAAGCAGGCCACATTCCAGTTGAAGATTGCAGCTTCGATTTCTTCCAACGCGGGTTTTCTTTTTGACACAACGTCCACAGAATCTGGTGATATGATTCTTGAGTCAAATCTTTTCTGGATCAAAAGACCGCCCGCCACTCTTTTGATTTCCAACCCGCTGTCTCTGGCTTCTCGATCTAAGTAAGTCCCCATTTTGACCACTCTCAAAACCTGTCGCGATGATAAAACTTCGAGAGCTTCGGCCGCGAAATCCGGAGCATAGACAACTTCGACATTCCTCCCCTTTTCCACAATTCGCTCAGCAAGAGGCTTGGTAACTTTATGATTGAAGACATCGACGCTGCCAAAGTTAGAAAGAGGATCGCAACCCCAAGCCTTTTCAAATACTTCTTCCGGCGTCTCCCCCATCGCCACACCGCTCGGGATTTCATGCTTAACCAGAACACAGATCAATCTGTTGCGATAGATTTCTGTCAATTTCTTGGCGAGCCTCTGTCCCAAATCCATATCGGCAACATTTATGTAGCCTAATCCCTTGGTCCCTTCCTGAAGGACTTCAAAGGTGGCCATGTTGGGACCGGATGCACCTTGTTCGGCGTAAAAAGCAGCCGGGTATCCAGGGTTTTCTCCGTACCTCATCGATTGCTTTTTCTTGAAGAGTGTGTCGCCGAATGGAAGGACATCCGGAAATTCCTCCTTAACTTTGATGCTGTATTGTTCACGGTCTCTTTTGCTTACTTTATCCATGAGAGTTTATATCCTTTCCTGCCTGTTGATGATGGATATGTCATACGCATCTCGAATTAAGTCCCTGGCAAAGACACAGGCGACAGCCACCCTGTAGTCTTTTTGGCCAGAGCGGGGAGCTAAAGCCACCAAGACAGCCTCAGCCATTTCTTTTGGATTTTTTCCGATAATCCTGACATCCAGAGGACTTCCTTCAAAAGAAGGCAAAGGGTCCTTATTCTTCCCTTCATAGGTGGATATCATTTTGCCCTTTCCCGCTTCCAAAGGAACATCGAATATATTTTTTTCCGAAGCGCCGTGCGCCCCTCTTCTGATTATGCTGAGGGCTGCTTTCCTTTGAGCGAGGATGCAGCCGCTTATCCTGGGTGTGTAAGCAGGCGAATCAGGCTCATAATCCCATCGGGCAAGGGCGAAGGCCAAAACTTCTGCCGGGTCCTGGCTTTGGCTGAGGTTCTCTTTGATATCCTCAGTCTGCTTGCCGTTGCTGACCGCAATTCCTCTTGAGAGCAATATGGTGGGATAAATGAGCAACTCGAGGTTTCCTTTTTTTATAAGTTCCTCATCGATTGGCTTTGCCCAGATGGCATTACCCTTTTGCTCCAATTTTCTTGCTTGGCTTGAAACAGACCTTCCTGTGATGGCGTAGACAACAACTTCGTTTTTCCCTGATGCGTCTCTTCCAAGGATGATGACCCGCCCAGGATATTCTTTGGCCGATAAACCTTCCAGACCTGAGGCCATCTTAAAGCTTCTGATATAGATAACACAGAATTCAAATCAGGTCTACTTCTAATTTTTTTGGACTGGCTTCGAATTTTAGAGTCCGAGAATATGAATATTCTCATGATCGATTCATATAGTCCGTGCGAGAAGGAGAGACAGGGAGCGAAGCAAGCATTGGAAGGAAGAAAGCAAAGCGGTCCCCGCTATAAATTTTATCTGTAAACCTTGTTTTTTGAGTGCGTTTTAGATAGAATCTTTAATTCTTATGGAGAGAGATTGAGATGAAAGAGAATCAGAAGCCAGAGAGAGCTTATAACAACTTAGAATTTTTGAATTCGCCTGAAGCTCGCACTTTGAGGATTTTAAGCGAATATTTGGAGCCATTGTCCAGGCTGAGCAAGCTGAAGGTGAATAACACAATTCTTTTTCTCGGCTCTTCACGAGCAGAGCCCGAGGAGAAAGATTCTTTGCTCACCAAATATTACTGGGAAGCCGAGGATCTCGCCTGCAACCTGGTGGAATGGGCGATTAAATTAAAGCCAAAGGGAAAGAATTTTGTGATCTGCACAGGGGGTGGGCCAGGGATCATGGAAGCTGCGAATCGGGGTGCTTCCCGAGCGGGCGGGAAGACCATCGGGATGAATATCGAACTTCCCGAGGAGCAATTCTTGAATCCTTACATCTCCCCAGAACTTGCTTTTATTTTTCATTATTTTTTCATGCGAAAGTTCTGGCTGATCTATAAAGCCAAAGCTGTTGTGGCCTTCCCCGGAGGCTACGGGACTTTAGACGAGGTTTTTGAAATACTGACTTTGATTCAGACAGGAAAAATTCAGAAAGACCATGTCATCATTCTTCTCTATGGAGAGAAATACTGGCGTGAGGTCATCAATTTTGATTCCTTTCTGAAATACAAGGCTATCGCGCCCGAAGACCTGGAGCTTTTTTCCTATTGTTCCAGCCCAAAAGAGGCCTTTTCGTTCTTGAAGAGAAAGCTGATAAATTTTCTTTAAAGAGGCTTTCCTCCATTTTGTGTGGCTCCTCTGAAAGCTTCTCCAGGATAGGCTCGCTCCCCTTCACGGTTTTGTCGCTGTCCCCTCGCCGCCCGGCAAGGCAGCGTTCCCTCAAAGGTCAGCACGGGAAGCCTATAACTTCAATAGCCGCTTCGGTCATCTCTGAGAGACTCTTTCGATTCGCCTTCACCTGAATGCATCCAAAATTCCGTGATAAAAAATTGTTCCCTGAATATCCAAAGATTTTGGGAGATAGCCGGAGCGTTACGCAGCCGCCGAGAAGAGCGAACGGAGAATGGCGTTAAAAATCCGAAGGAGAGCGAGGCTATCCTCAAAATCTTTTCGAATAACTTAATTTGGGAAGATTACTCTTCACCTAGCAACCTTTGAAAAAATATTAGAAAGACTATAAAATTTTATTTTCAATTATGTTTCTGAAAGAATAGCTTAAGGGCGAAATACGACTTGACAGGCTTTCAGCATTAATTATAATTACTTCATGGCTGTAATGATTTCAAAAATGGAAATATTTAAAAATATTCTGGAAGAAAGAGGCATAAAGCCGACATACCAGAGATTAAAAATTCTTGAATATATGAGTGAGAGCGTTAAAAGTCATCCCACAGTCGAGATGATTTATGAAAAGTTGGCCAAGGACATCCCAACCATCTCCATGACCACTGTCTACAACACCTTGAACGCTCTCTCGGAAAAGGGTCTGGTGGCAGCGGTCACTATTACCGGGACTGAAACGAGGTATGATTTTAACACAAGCTCTCATCATCATTTCCTTTGCAAAAAATGCGGAACAATTATCGATATTGCCATCGAATGCCCTTTTGCTGTAGGCCAAGAAAAGGCTGTTGATGGCCATAGAATCGAGGAAGTCCATGGCTATTTCAGAGGTATCTGTGCAGATTGTTTGAGGAGTGAGAAAAACAAAGCTGAGACCAGTTCCGATTGAGACCTTAACGAAAAGCATAAGAAAAGCCTTCTCTTCATGGAGGGGGAAAGCGAGAAATAAATAAATTATAAGGAGGAATGATATGAAAAGCTTAAAAGGCACTCAAACAGAGAAAAACATTCTCACCGCGTTTGCCGGCGAATCTCAGGCAAGAAATCGTTACAACTTTTTCGCCTCAAAGGCTAAAAAAGAAGGCTATGAGCAGATTTCTGGAGTATTCTTGGAAACTGCGGATAACGAAAAAGAGCACGCCAAGAGGCTTTTTAAATTTCTGGAGGGCGGCGAAGCACAAATCACAGCCTCTTTTCCTGCCGGGATCATCGGCGAGACCAAGGATAATCTTAAAGAGGCTGCCTCAGGGGAAAATCATGAGCATACGACCATGTATCCTGAGTTTGCCAGGATCGCAGAGGAAGAAGGATTTCCGGAGGTAGCAAAAGTCATGAGATCCATCGCCGCGGCTGAAAAGCAGCATGAGCGAAGATACCTGGAGCTGATGGAGAACCTCAAAACGAACAGAGTTTTTCAAAGAACCCAAGTTGTCAAGTGGAAATGCAGGAATTGCGGCTATGTTCATGAGGGTAAAGAGGCTCCAATCGAATGCCCTGCTTGTGCTCATCCAAGGGCATACTTCGAGCTTCTGGCCGAAAACTGGTGATTGAAAAAACAAAAGGTGAAGTGATGAATGAATTCTCAGAAAAAAAGGAAACTTTAAAAAACCTTATCAAAAGGCTGCATCAGGGAGAGGACCCAAAAAAGATCAAGGAAGAATTCAGAAAGCTGGTCAAAGATACAACATCAACCGAGATTGCCCAGATAGAAGAAGAGCTCATCAGAGAGGGCATGCCTCAGGAAGAAGTTCACAGACTCTGCGACGTCCACATTGCTCTCTTCAAGGAATCGATCGAAAAGGAAAAGGCACTGGCTCCTCCGGGTCATCCGATCCATATCCTTATGGAAGAGCATAGAATCGTTCTGGAATTTGCCGATGAATTCAAGACTGCTGCTCTGGAGACGGCTCAAAAAGATGAAGCTTCCATGAAAGGAATGATTGACAAGCTCAATCACATCACTGAAAAATTCAAAAGCTCAGCAAGCCATTATGTCCGCGAAGAAAATGTTCTCTTCCCCTATCTTGAGAGGCACGGGATCACCCAGCCTCCCGCGATGATGTGGATGGAACACGACAAAATAAGAGCGATAGAAAAAAGCATCTATGAGCTAATCAGCAACTGCAACACAATGGATGCGGAGCTTTTCAAAAAGAACCTGAATGAGCTGGTTGCAGCGCTTTATGAAACTCTCACTAACCATTTTTACAAAGAAAACAACATCCTCTTCCCCACTGGTCTGAAGGTGATCACTGCCAACGAATGGAAAGACATCAAGAAAGAGTTTGACGAGCTTGGCTACTGTCCGTTTACTCCTGCTTCGGCCAGAGCAGCAGTTGAAGAAAAGGCTGGAGCCGCTGTTTCAAAGTCTGAGGTTGAAGGACTGTCTGCCTTTAAGACTGGAAACTTATCTCACGAAGAGATTGAAGCCATCTTCAATTCGCTTCCCGTGGATTTGACTTTTGTCGATAGGGACGATAGTGTGCGCTATTTCAGTCAGACAAAAGAAAGGATATTCCCCAGAACCAAAGCTGTCATCGGCCGCAAGGTTCAGCAGTGCCATCCCCAGAAGAGTCTCCACGTTGTCAATCAGATCCTGGAGGATTTTAAGGCTGGCCGGAGGGATGTTGCCGAGTTCTGGATTCATATGGATCGAAAACTTATCTACATCCGCTATTTTCCAGTGCGCGGCGAGAACGGAGATTATTTGGGCTGTGTGGAAGTCACGCAGGACATCACAGAGATCAAGACGATTGAAGGGGAGAAAAGATTATTATAATTTCAAAGCCTTACGCGCAAAAAAGATAAAAACAAGCATGCCCAGGATGATTCCCAGACTATCGGCCATCAAATCCAAAAATTCTGTCGAGCGCTGGGGAACGAAATATTGATGCCATTCGTCCAGCGCTCCGAGAAGAATGCCGCTCGAAATTGTCAAGGCCGCTTTCCATTTCAAAGAAACATTTAGGCTCA
>CAZJYC010000003.1:0-85137 GCA_964550165.1 uncultured Eubacteriales bacterium | reverse complement strand
GTCCCCGAATCTTCCAGACAGCGGGAAAGATTTTTGGGGTGGAGGCCTTGGGCATCGAAGGCGCTTTTGTACATCCTGCCTGGAATAACGATGGCGATGTACTGGTCTGAGGCAATAGCGTTCATCCCTATGCAGCTCAGAATTGTCGTCGTCACCAAAGAACCTGTTCTCCTGACTCTCCGGAGGAGCGATCCGGCCAAAACCTCAAGCATCCCCGTTTTCTCCATAACCCCACCAAAAGAAAGGGCACAGATGATCAAGGCCACTGTGGTCATCATGCTCTCCAGACCGCCTCTGGAGAGCAGATCATCGACCATCTTGACTCCTGTCTGGGAAACATAGCCGGATTGAGCAGCCTGGATGACATCGGCCAGAGATTTTGACTGGGTGAGCACGGCAAAAATGCCGCCCAGGACTGCCCCTCCTAACAGAGCGGGCAAAGGAGGAATCCTTTTGACAACCATGACGATAACCAGGACAGGCGGAAGCAGAAGGATGGGATGGACAAAAAAGTTGGACTTGATGGTGGCCAGAATAGTGTCGATGTTTCCCTTTTCCAAGACTTCCCCTGAAAATCGTGCACCGAGCAATCCATAAAGGACGATGGCGAGGATATACCCCGGTCCTGTCGTGAAGATCATATGCTTGATATGGGAAAAAATATCGGTTCCAGCCACCGCGGGCGCAAGATTTGTCGTGTCGGAAAGGGGGGACATCTTATCGCCAAAATAGGCTCCAGAAATAATTGCCCCTGCGACCATCGAAACAGGAATGCCCAAACCTTGACCCACGCCGATTAGAGCAACTCCAACCGTCCCTGCTGTCGACCACGATGAGCCCGTGCCCAGGGAAACGATCGAACAGATGATCAACGTCGCGATGAGAAAAATCCCTGGCGAGAGAACCTTCAAGCCATAATAAATCATAGATGGAACGATTCCACCCATAATCCAGGTTCCGATCATCGTCCCCACAATCATCAGAATCAGAATAGCTCCCATGGCCAGGGTGATGCCATGGACCATCCCGTCCAGAATTTCCTTCCAAGGATGTCTGAAGATGATGGCAATCGCCGAGGCAACGGCTGCGGCAAAAATTAAAGGGATATGAGGAGGCTGCTCGAAGATACTGATGGTCACAAACAGAGCTGCGATCAGAAAAAGAACTGGAATCAGAGCAAATCCCAGCTTGATTTTTTTTCTTTTATCGGTCACTTTCTTATTTTTCTAAAGGTAAGGAATTTTATTGAAAAAAAGAGCAAAAAGCAACCAAAGAAGTTTCTCAGGCTGTGTGGTCCGGAAACACGTCATTTTCACCATAATCAAGCTGGTCTCGTTCAGCTTTTGCGTTTGAATGCTTTTCTCAAAGCTAAGGAGAAGGATAAGGTTTAAGGTCTTGAAAAAATTTCGATGATGAGAAGATTTGCTGAGTTTTACCCTTTATTCAAGGAGCTCGTCCCGGGTCAGGAGAGCAATGAACTTGTAGCCGTTCTCCTCCAGATTTTCTCGTCCTCCCTCAAGGCGGTCCACCAGCGCCAGAGTGACAACGACCTTGCCTCCTTCATCTTCGACGGCACGGCAGGCCTTCAGAGTTGATCCCCCGGTTGTCACTACATCATCGACCACCGCCACTTTCCAGCCTGGCTCAAAGGGCCCCTCAATCATCTTCCGCTCTCCATGTTTTTTCGGTTCTTTGCGGACGATGAAAGCGGGTAGCGGCTTTTCGGTCTCCGCGCTTAAAGCGGCAACAGCGCTGACAATGGGGTCAGCGCCAATCGTATGGCCGCCTATGGCGTCAATATCGAAGGATTTGAGTTCATCAAGAATCAGCTTGGCCGTAAGAAAGGCTCCCATCGGGTCAAGGGTTGTCATTTTAGCGTCGATATAATAATTGCTTGTCCTTCCGGAAACCAGGACTCGCATCACTCCAGTTATCAGCGATTTTTCTTTGACGAGCTTGATAAGATTTTCTTTCAATGCTTTTTTGTCCAAAGGCTCTTTCCTCATTCCGGCTAATAAATCCTGCTTATTTTTATTCCACGATAATACTTTTTCAATATATTTTTGTAGTCAGCTCCTGTTTGGGCCATTCCAAAGGCTCCCACTTGACACAGGCCAACACCATGCCCCAACCCTCTGCCACAAAAAGTGAAATGGGTGACATTGCCTCCCTTGTCATACTCCCGATCGATGACAAATAGAGTCTCGCTGAGGCCAAGGACTCTGCGAATTTTTATCCCTTTGACAACCGCCTGGCCTTCTGATCCGGCGATCAATATCTCTATTACTCTTTTGGACTTTCCTCTTTTTTGAGGAACAATATCTATGAGCTGACCGACAGGGTAATACTGATTGATCCTCTTCTCCATGGCCTTGCGTGACATTCTTATCTTCCAGCGGTGGAATGATGAACTCCGGTCTAAGATATTGGTATGAGGAGGATAAATGATTTCCAAGAACTGAATCTCTCCTTCTTTCTCAAGAAACCTGACCTCTTCCCCTCCAAGAAGGTAGACATGAGAAGCAAAGGAATAATCGCCGCCGTTATTCCTTAGCAAAAAAAGGTCCGGAGAAAGAGCAAACTGTTTTTTCTCTCTCTCTTCTTCCACTTCAATCTTGTCTTCACCGAGCGATTTGAATTTTGCCTGATGAGATAGGTCTCGGTCGCTGTCCATGGCCTTTTTCAGGTAATAGGCCAGCTCCCCTCTCGTCAATGCTGTTTGGGGATCTCCCATTTCTTCGGTATGAGGCAATACTCCCTCTTGAATAAGGAAGGCCAGATCATTTCTGTCATCGGCCTGCAAGCTTTTGGAATCCTTGATGACGTAATCTCTCTCGCTCTCGAGCAGCAAATTCTCCACTCTGTTGTTCCATCCGAAGGCTTTAACAACAAGATGGGAGAAGGTCACAAAATTCAGGGGAGAATTCTCCGCGCTCAGATTCTCACTTGTCTTTCCCATCAAATCCAAGGCGGTTTTGATCCAGCCCATGGCTTCGCCGAATGAGGCTTTGTGCCCATAATAATCCGGGCTTGTTTCATAAGGAATGACTTTTAAACTGATGAGGTACGCCAGGTCCGGGCTGATATTTCTGCCATTCATCTGAATCGGTCTTACCAAATTCCTGCTTTTCAACAGCCATTCGTTCTGCTTGTCATAGATGCACTGTGTGCTCTTTAAATAAGGGACAGGAGTGCCTTCAAAGATGTTTTCCACATCTTCGGTCATCCCCCCACAGGTGCTGGTGTAAAGGGCGTTGATCAAGAGGCCTTTATAGAGGGCCGCCTCTCCGCGAGTCGATTCCACAGCCTTACTGCTCAGCGGATGCTCAGCATCCATGCCCCTGTAATACTGCGATTTGGGTGAGTCGCAGAGGTCAAATCCCAGCTCTTCATTGGACCTTAAATTTCTCAGAGCATAGGTCCTGGCTGCAACGGCTTGAGCCTTGAGGGCCTCAAGTTCGCCGAAGGTGTAAGGAGAGAGTTCGCTCGGAACCACGCTTTTTAAATACTCATCGAGATTTAAAATGTTGATCAAGACAATTCCTTTGCTGGTGGTCCTGAGAACAAAAAGGCCACGGTAACTTCTGCCATTGAAAGAGAGATAACAGTGGGGATTGCTCGGAATAAAATAGAGAATTGTATCCTCGCTCAAGCTTATCAGCTCATCGTTGATCAAAATCCAGAGGGGCTTTGATTCTTCCTCGGTGACCTCCTCTCGCAAAACCCAGGTATCCGTTATTCCGATTTCGTTCAGCTTCTTGATATAGTTCAAGGCGTCGTTTCGGGTCAAAAAGTCCCCGACCTTGACCTGGAAATTCCCATAAATCTCGCTCTCGGGGTTTTTATCGACTAAAACGTTGTATTCCACCTTTGCTCTCAGTTCCTGGGCAAAAATCTCGGCTTTTTCCTGGTCTTTTGTCTGAAAAACCTGAATCACAAATTTCTCGGTTAATTTTTCCTTGCGGCCCTTGACAAAAACTTCATCCTCATCATCAGCCAAGAGTCTGTAATGGGAGTTGACCTCGTAAACCTTCATACCAGAGGAGGAGGAAACTCTGATATCGCTCAGGTTGACACCAAGCCCTATTCTGATGACGGGAGTCTGGATGGCATAGCCATGAAAAAAAGCCTTATCTTCCCCAAATTCCGTGGGTGCCCCGGCCAGAATGGACAGAGTGAGCAAGATCATAATCATGTATTTCATCTGTTTTGCATGAACTTTTTTCATTGGCTGACTTATCCTTGGCGAGGAAATTATAGAGGAAAGCTTACAGGGATGTCAAGGAAAAATTCAATATGTATGACTTCTCCGTTCTTTATATACTATATATTGTATCAACTTCATTTTCATCACACTTAAAATACTACAAAATAAGTAGGAAAAAGTCAACCTTTCCGGCGTCAAGGGAGCATCTTTTTCCCTGGATGAGAAAAGAGGTTTGATCGAGTGAGGAAGGGAGGCGCTGGTTTCCCTCCCTCCTCGCTAAAGACCCTCCCACCCACCACCATGGGCTTCGGAGGGACGGAAACCAGCACTGTTCAAGTTGCTTTTATCATCATATGCCTTCACGGATAAAAAATGCTTATTAGTGTCGATTTTCTTGTGTTGACTTATGGGTTGAGAATCCTCAAAATTGATGGAGATTCCATGGATCATAAAGCCAAAGAGGTGCCGTCATGAGTAAAAAGCTTCTGTTTTTACTGATTCTTCTCTTTCTCAACCTTCAGGCTGGAACAGCCGGAATAACCAGCCTTTCGCACATTTTTCTTATGGGAAAGGGGATTCAGGACCTGGACGAGGACAACCTCCCAGACCATGTTGCTCTCCAGATCTTCATTCCTGTTGCGGCCTCGGCTTATGAACTCGCTGCCGCTGCAGATATTGCGGCCAGAGCCAATCTGGAAAGTCTTGTCGTAGATTTCTCCCTGGTGAAGAAAGAATCGGAAGTAAAGAGCCTTCAAGATCTGGAAAATCCAATTTTCATCGGAACAAACCTGGAAGTGCTCGAAAAATTGAAAAAAGAAGGTAAGGTCAGTCTCCCTGCCCTTAACAAAAATCAGGGGCTTGTGACACTCTTCTCTTCGAAAAAAGAACAGGCCATCGCCGTAATTGCTGGCTCTGAAGAAGCTCTTCTTCAAACCGCCCGCTCTTTTTTCCTTCGCTGGCCCTATCTTTGGGATATCTGGGGAAAAGACGAAGGAGCGACATACTTCACCGTAGAGAATGAGATAGCCTTGCTTCTGGAAGAGGAAGGCCTGAGCGCTCAGAATGTCACGATTCAAACCGTTCTTTATGAATTTTTCTTGAGTGAGCCAAAAAAGATGCCTCTGAAGAGGCTGAAGTTTGATTCCGGGGAGATAAAAAATTTAACCGTTGAAGTCGTGTTTTCTGATAAGAAAGATATGGAGAAAGCTTTCCAATCTCTAGAATCACTCTGCATCCAGCAACGAAAAGGCCTGAGGACCGACTTTCTCAATTATCCAGGATGCGCGCAGTTGACCTTTGATCTCCGCCACGGAAACGAGCATTCCTCAATCATTTTGCCCCGGTTGGGCTATCCAAGAAGAATTCTGACGCCTTCCTACAAAATGCCTTTCCGACCCAAAATATCTGGGAAAAACTTCGATCTCCTCAACCTGTTCTCCGGCGAAGGATTCTATTCTGACAGCGACAAAGATAACATTCTGGACACGTTGGATACATCTCTCATCATTCCCCATAATTCAGGCCCATTAGGTGCCGCTCTTCTCGCTTCGCGGCTTGTCCTGGAAACGGCCGGAGCGTCCTTCCCTATTTTCTTCTTGGATAACGAAATTGAGGACAGAAAGGCCCTGATAACCCCTATCCTTATCGGGCAGGAAAACGGCCTCAACGAAGAGCTGATCAAGAACGGGAAATTGAAGGTGCCAGCCCTAGAGAAAGGCTGGGGATTGGCAACGGTCGTCCCGCAAGCCTTCAATAAATCCAATGCTCTGGCGATAATCGGCGCCGATCGCGTCGGAGTGGAGAAAACTCTGACCTATCTGAGCCAGAAGTATCCTTATTTCAATGAATACAAAGACGGCGAACCTCGAATCACAGACCTTCCCTCTGATCTGGAAAAATTCTTCAGCGGTGAGAGAGGAAGTGCGGAAGCCTACTTGGCCCAAAACCTGAAAAAAATAGCCGATGAGGTCAAAGACAGAGATTTAGACTATCTCAAGGCAGAAATTTATCTTCCAGAGAAAAATAAAAAGTTCGAAGAGCTGACCAGGAATTTCCTCGAAGCCGTCATTAGCAAAGACAGATTAGAAATTCAGAGCTTTCTCCTCAGAGAAGCGAAAACGATCTTTGAGAAGGAAAAAGATTTTCCCTGGGAGGCCGATGAGGCCCTCGCGCGGATTGAAGAAGAAATCAAGCCATGGCAAGGCTTAAAACTGCCGTTAAAAATCACATTAGGGCTGAGCGAATCCCCTAAGGTCAGAGATAAAATCAAAAGGCAGATCGAAACTCTGCTTATCCAGAACAAGGTCGATTCCTTTGAAGTCAAGGTCTTTTCCGCCTACAAGCAGGGATTTTTCTGGCTGACAGAGGAAATCCTCCCCTCTCTCAGGGACAAGACACCAAGCCGATTAATTATCAGAGTCGCTGAGGAAAAGGACGATTTCAGCCAGCCTCAGCGCTTCTATTCCGAACCCTACCGCTGGCTCCAGGAGCTCTATCCCGCTGACGAAATCCTCTCGCGAGAAGCCGACATTCCGCTTGAGAGAATAGGATTTGAGATGAAAAAGGACAAAGAACCGGTCTATGAAGTTCTCGCCTTCGATGAGAATAACCGACTTTTCCTGCAAAAAACTTTCTCTCCCCGGAGGCGCAAAGCCCTTTTCTTGGAGATCTTTCCTGAATGGGGCTCGGTCACTCTCACCACAGGCTGGCTGAAAATAGAAAAAGGGGACGAGATTCTGCTGGATATCCCCCTGCGATGCGATCTTGAAAGATTCTGGGATTATTACCAGCAAGAGATCCTTCCTGCTGTCTATTCTCACGTGATGAAAAAGACAGGGAACGAGCCGACATTCGACAAACAGCCCTATTTCAAGAGAATTTTCTTCGAGATGTGGTTCAGTGAGCCTGACTATCGATTAGAGCTGGACGAGGAGATCATAAGCAGCCTGGAAGCCATCCATGACGAAATCTATTTCGACACGCTGGATTTCTTGAGAGGGATAACCGATGTCAGGGTCGAAGAAGAGATAGAAGGAGATGCCTCCCGCTACTCCGCGCCAGGAAACGTCCTTCCCCTCATTCACCCGTCTCTGGAAGGAGGTCGGGGAAGAGTGAAAGTCATCCTCGAGGACTGGCAGGCTCAGAGTCCTCAGCTTGAACTGAAATGGAAAGAAAAAGGCAAAGACGAATTTCGTAAAAAGCTGGTCTTCCCGACCCTCAAAGCCAAGACGCTCCGCCTCCCTTCCTTGGTTTACAACGGGGAAAAAGACCATATCGAAAATCTATTGTTTGAAGCCGAGATGGAAAAAGAAACTGAATACCTGACGCTCATCGATCTCGTTGAGTCCTACAGAGAGCTTTTGGCAAAAGGGATCATCCAGCCTCTCCGCTATCCGAAGCTGAAAACGATAACTCTGAAAATTAAGTTCAAAGAGCTGGAAAAGGAAGAAGCCCTGCCCATCTCCTTTGGGGATTCCGAAGAAAAAATTGCCCCAAGAACTCCTGCGCAAGAGGAGATTGCTGTCCCCACCGATAAAATTATTTCGCCTCAGATGTGCCTGGACATTGTCCGTCATCTCAGCCGCTTCAAGCCCTTCCGGGCTTATTCTGCCGGAATCTCTTTCGAAAACCGGAAAATCCCAGTCCTGGAGATATTCACGCCACAGAAAAAATATGTCTCCCTCCCCCGTCTCGTCACCTTTAAGCCGACTCTCTATCTCAGCGCTCGCCAGCACGCCAATGAAGTTTCTTCCACCAACTATGCTCTGAAGTTTGCTGAACTTCTGGGTACAGAGAAAAAATACCAGGAATACATCAAAAAGACGAATTTTGTCATCCATCCCATGGAGAATCCTGATGGAGCAGAACTGGCCTATGAGCTTCAGAAACTGACTCCGTTCCACAGCCTCCATGCAGGGCGCTACAGCTCTCTTGGCATGGATATTGGCACCCAGGTCAATGCACCCAAGCCGCTTCTCCCCGAAGCAAAGGTGAGGCGATTTCTTGACAACAGGTGGGTGCCTGATATTTACCTTAACCTCCATGGCTATCCTTCCCATGAATGGGTGCAACAGTTCTCCGGGTATTCCCCCTATCTTTTCCGGGATTATTGGATTCCACGCGGCTGGTTTGCTTATTACCGAAGCCTTTCCCTTCCCATCTACCAGAGATGGAAAGAGGCCGGGGAAGAGCTCAGAGGATTTATCACGAAGGAGATGAATAAAGACATAAAAATTCGCACTTCGAACAATAGATTCTACGACCGCTACAACCGCTGGGCTTCCCGCTGGCAGCCCCACATGAATTACCTTGAATTATACGAGGGGCTGAATCTCTATGCCAAAAGACGCTCGTCGCAGGAAAACAAGTTGTCTCCAAGGAGCCAGAACACCTTTGTCGAAGAGACTCCTGAACTCATGGATGAAACAGCCCGCGGGACCTGGCTCGAGTTTCTCTGTGATCAGGGCCTTCGCTATCTAAAAGCTCACGCCGATTATCTTTCAGAGGCGGAGTTTGAAATCGCGAGGCTGGAGGAGGAAATTCGGGATCGGATCCATATCCAGTTCATCCGCAGCCGTCCGGGAAAAATCAAAAAGACGGACGAACGCTGACAGACCCACTCATTCCTCAGGATATCTTCCGATGTCGCCCGCCTTTTCCTTCCTCTTTGCTGATAAAACTTATATCCTTGTTGCTAATGCAATCTGGAAAAGACCTAAATCTATTTACTATTTTTATTTTAGCCATTAAAATGAGTTATTCTCTGGAAAGGAGAAGACGATGAAAAAAACATTTATTTTATGTCTCTTGGCCCTTTTTCTTCTCAGTATTATTTCCTCTCCCGCGCTTGCAGATGAGAGTTCTGAAATCCTGAAGAAGATGATCGATGCCTTGGGAGGGAGAAAACTCCTGGAAAGCATCAAAGACACGACGCTTTCAGGTTCGCTTGAAATCATTCAGAGGGGCATGACCGGCGGTTCAACCATTTACTTCAAAGAGCCAAATATGATGCGCCAGGATGCGGAAATAATGGGCATAGTGATCACCATGGCTTTTGACGGAGAGACAGCCTGGTGGACCAATCCTCAAACAGGAATGTCCGAAGAAATGCCCGCAGACCAGTCCGGGTATTTCAAGAGAGGGGCTGAGGGAAACGAATACCTGCTCAATCCCGGGAAATTCGGCATCACTTTCGCTTACAAAGGAAAAGAAACTTCTGGCGGCAAGGATTATTTTGTCGTGGAGCAATCCTATCCCGATGGTCACAAAAACTTGCTTTACATCGATTCGGGAACTTATTTGATCCATAAATCAAAGTCCAGAACCCCAGGTCCAACCGGTACCGAAGTTGACACCGAAGTCATCATGTCTGATTACAAAAAAGTCGATGGCGTGATGGCCGCTCATGCCATGACCATTCTTCAAGATGGCCAGGAGTTCATGAAAATGACCTTTACCTCGGTGAAATTCAACTCTGGCCTTGAGGATTCCTTTTTTAAAATGAAATAAAACCCCACTCAGAGATTTTATCTCAAAATCTTAAGGCCTCTGAACAAAAAGCCAACCAAGACAAATTCTTTCTCCTGAAGAGGGAATCTAAGGATGATGACGAAAGTTAGACTTCTGTCTCCTGGAGGACGCTTAGGGCCAGCTTGAGAGCCTTGAGTGCTTCTTCTCCGCTCACTTTTCTTGTTTTTCCGTCTTTGATGCACCCGACAAAGCTTTTGAGCTCTTTCTTGAGAGGCTCTTCTTTTTCAACCTTCAGGTTTTTGATATCTGTCTGCCTCCCGTTCAAGGGGAATAGGTTGACTTCCTGGTTGATATAATCGACCGAATAACAGACCGTGGGTTCAAATATGCGAAGTTTCCTCACTTTTCCCTGATGTACCCGGCTTGCGGTCAGCGTGGCCACACAGCCGGATTTGAATTCCAGCCTGGCGTTGGCAATATCGATTTTGTTGGAGAGGACATGAATTCCTGAAGACCTGATCGTTTTGACCTCATCCTTGAGCAGAGCCAGAATGATGTCCAGGTCGTGAATCATCAAGTCGAGGACGACATCGATATCCAAGGATCGAGCCGAGAAAGACCCCAATCTTTGGACTTCTATGAATTTCGGGTCGCGAATGACACTTTCCACGGCTTCCACGGCCGGGTTAAACCTTTCCGTATGCCCGACCTGAAGGACGATGCCGCTCTTTTTGGACTTCTCCACAAGCTTTTCAGCCTGGTCGACTGTTTCGGTGATAGGCTTCTCGACCAGAACGGCCTTCCCTTCGCTCAACAGTTTCATGGCGATGGAAAAATGCTCGGATGTTGGCGTGGCCACAACCGCAGCGTCGATCTCATCCAGCATATCTTCATAGCCCTGATAGTATTTCACTGCGTGGCGATTCCCGATCTCCACCGCCTTTTTAAAATCGATATCGGCAACTCCTTTAAGCTCTGCCTCTTCCAAGTAGGAAAGAATCCTGGCATGCTGCATCCCCAGATAGCCTACTCCGATTATACCCACTCTCACCTTATCCATAGTCTCTCTCTAAAAAAATTTCTCATGCTTCCTCATGACTTCTGGGCCACAATCGAAATACCGTGGGCATCAGCCAGCGCTGCAGCCTTTTCTCTTTGAAAAAAAAGGACCTTTTGCGCCTGCAGACAAAGAGCCCTTCCTTTCACTTCGCAAAGCCTCTCAACAGTCTTAAGTCCTACAGCCGGCAAGTCAATTCTGGCATCCTGAGAAGGCCGGCTGACTTTAACCACAACTATTTCCTCTCCAGCCAGGTGGCCGCCCCTTTGTATGGCCTCATCCGTTCCCTCAAGCCCCTCCACGGCGACAACCGCTTTATCCTTCACGATCACAGTCTGCCCGATATCCAAATCTGCGAGATGCCTGGCAATTGTCCAGCCAAAAGCAATATCTTCTTTGACCTTCGGTGAGGCTTTTGTCTGAGTCAGGATTCCCTCCGGACAGAACGTAGACGAGATGAACACGGTCGGGTCTTTGACATGAATTCCTTCCCTTGAAAAATGGTCGATGACAGCCTTGATGATTGCCGTCGGGCTTCTCTCTTGAGTTTGAGCCAGAAGGTTCAAGGCTGTTTTATCGAATCGGCCTCTTTTAAAGATAATCCGATGGTCGACTTTTCCGGCGAACACAGCCTCTTTAACTCTGTTTTCTTTAAAAAAGGAGATAAGGTCTTGAATTCTCCCCGCAGTGACCCAGCGGAAAATATCCGCTTTGCTCCTGAGGCCTGGCTGCGCTTCCCCCTTGATACCAGCGACGGCAACGCTGTATCCGCGCTTGCGGGCTTCGACAAGAACCAGGAAGGGGAACTCTCCAGAGCCGGCAATTATCCCAATTCGATGTCCCATTTCTCAGCTTTCTTCTTGACTATTCCTCGCTGGGAAGATCTAATAAAATCGATGATCCCATCCCTATCTTCTCCTGGAGGAATTTCTTCTCTGATTTTCTCCAAAGCTTGAGTTGTGTTCAAGTCAGAGTAAAAGAATATTTTGAAGATTTTTTTCAGAGTCTGAATCCTCTCTCTCGAGAAACCTCTCCGCCGTAAGCCGATTACATTCAATCCGAAAAGGAGAACGGGGCGCATGCCAGCCACCTTGCAGAAAGGAAGAACGTCCTGGGTGATGACGCTGTAAGCCCCGACGAAAGCATACCTTCCGACCCGGCAGAACTGGTGGATACCGCAGAAAGCCCCTATAGTCGTATAGTCCTCAACAGTGACATGCCCTCCGAGTGTGGCTCCGTTGATAAAAATGGTCTCATGACCGATATAACAATCATGGGCGATGTGGGAATAAGCCATGAAATAATTGTCATTGCCGATAAAAGTCTTTCCTCTTCCCTTGACCGTTCCCCTGTGGACGGTTATGGCCTCCCTGAAAATATTCCTGTTGCCGATCTGAACCCGAGTTTCTTCCCCTTTGTAAGTCAGGTCTTGGGGCTCTGTTCCGATCGAAGTGAAAGGAGAAAAATTGCAGCCTTCCCCGATTTCTGTCAGTCCAGCGATATGGATATGAGCATCGATTCTTGTGTTTTTATGGATCGTGACTTTTTCTCCGATAAAAGAATAGGGCCCTATCCAAACTCCCTTATCCAATCGAGCTTTGGGATGGACTGTGGCTGTAGGGTGGATGAAAACCTCATTCCCGCTCATGCAAGTCCTCAAGTCTCATGATCGAGGCCATGGCTTCACTTTCTGCGGCGAGCTCGTCTCCGACATACGCTTTGCCTTTTATCTGGCAGAATCGGCTTCTGAGCTTGAGCATCTCCACTTCAAGCCTCAACTGATCCCCTGGAACCACGGGCCGTCTCAATTTTGCATTGTCGACGGTGCTGAGCATGACGACAGCTTTCTCGGGGTCTGGGAGGGAATAGAAAAGAAGAATGCCCCCTGTTTGAGCCAGGGCTTCGAGGATCAAAACACCCGGCATCACCCTGATTCCGGGGAAATGGCCCTGAAAAAATGGCTCGTTGTAGGTTACATTCTTGATGGCAACGATGGATTTTCCCTTCGTAAGCTCCAAAACTTTATCCACCAGCAAAAAGGGATAGCGGTGGGGAAGAATCTTGAGGATTTGTTCGATATTGAGCAGGCTTTTATTTTTTGGGGGCTTTAGAGGCATCGTATCTTTTGATGACTTCTGCGGTCATGTCAATGGTCGGGTTGGCGTAGATAATCCCGCTTTTCGTCAGATCAAAAATGACTTCCAGATTCATCTCCTTGCCGAGCTGCTCGATGATCGGAATCAATTCGTTCTGGACCCTGGCAAAGAGTCTGTTCTGAAGATCGTTCCATTCTCTGTAAGAATCTTCGGCAAACCGCTTCCTTTCAGTCCTCTTTTTCTCCAAATCCGAAGAGAGTTGCATCAGAGCTTCCTGGGTTAAGGTCAGTCTTTGGGTGTTGAACTTCGTTTCTAGCTGGCGGATCGCATCATCGAGGTTGGTTAATTTGGTTTGATTGGCCTTATCGTTCTCCTGGAGCCTTGCGATGACATTCTTTCCCTCAACCGATTTTTCCAGGACTTCTGCTGGGTTAACGACTCCAACTTTAAATGTCTGCTGAGCCTGAGCAAAGGTTGAAGAGACCAGGGCTGCCATCAAAAGAGCAAGGACGACAATCTTGCTTGTGGTTCTTGCCATCTTTTTGCCTCCTTAATTTTGAATCGAAAATGTATTCCAAATCTGTTAAAAAGTGGTTCCTATGGCAAAACGAACAGCAAAATTGGTGTCGGTGGCATAAATCTTACGATTGTTGTAGGCAAAGATCAGCCTGAACGGAACTCGGAGTGCAGGGACAAATATTCTCATCTCAAGGCCGGTCGAGGAGAACATGTTGGCCGCGCTCATCTTCTGGCCCCGGTCATAGGCATTTCCGAGGTCATAAAAGAGAATGAAGTAGAGAGGCCCGCCCACAGGAATGATGTATTCGGCGTTGAGGACAAGGGATTTCTCGCCGCCATAATTCCTCCCGCTCAGAGGGTCCCTGGGCCCGATGGTGTAGACATCATAGCCCCTGATGGACCTTTCACCTCCGAGGTAGAATCTTTCCCAGATGGGGATATTTGAGCCTTTGTAGGGCTTGATGAATTGATACTCCAGATGCAGCCCGATGACATGATTGAAGAAGACAGGATGGAAGAAGGTCCACTCGAAGCGGGGCTTGATCATGCTGATATCGCCGCCCAGGAAGCCACCCGAAACTTTGCAGGAAGCCAGATACAGGGTGCCTCGGCTTGGTGTCAGGGGGCTGTCCACTGTGGAGCGGTAGATGGTCGGCATGATACTGCTGACAGCATAATTCCCTTCCCACAGATAAGGAGAATAATAGCCAGCATAGCCGCCCTCATCCGGCAGATCGATATTAATGTACTCATAAGAATAGGTTAAATTGGTCCTCAAATATCCCTTAACCCTGGCGCCGACCATAAGGTTGATTCCTTTACTTTTTTGGTCATAGAGGCCGAGGCTAGAAAGGTTGGTAGTACGGTCGAAGATGTTAAATCCGACATTCATGGGGAGGTCGAACAAATAGGGCTCTGTGAAGCCGAACATATAGTTTTTGATTCTCTTCCCTTGCTGGAGCATAAGCTCCAGATTTTCGCCAGCGCCCAGGAAGTTCACCGTGGAGTAGCTCAGAGCCACAAAAGTGCCTTCATAGCCGCTGTAGCCGGCTGTGAACTGAATGTTATTCCGCTGAAGCTCCTTGACGTTGAGGACAATATCGATTTTCGTCGGATCATCAGGATTGTGTTTGATCTGGGGTTCTCCGTCCATATCCACCAGCCCCAATTGCCTCATCCTCAGAATGCTGTCCTTGAAGAAGTCCAACCGGAAAACATCTCCCTCGCGGAGGAGCATTTCCCGCCGGATGACTTTATCTTTGGTGTAGTTGTTCCCTTTGAATTCCAGCCTGTTGAGGAAAGCAAGGTCGCCCTCAATGATGTTGAAGGTGACCATCACCCGCTTGCGTTGGGGATCCAGGCTCTCCACCGGCACGATTCCAGAAAAAAGGTAGCCGAAGTTTCGATAAAGCTCCGAAATTTTCTCCACGCTTTTTTCCCTTAACTTGGTGCTGTAAACAACTCCTTCTTCAAGCTTGATCAAGCTGCGCAACCCTTTCGTGCTGAAGACCTTGTTGCCTTCAATCTTGATCTCACCGACTGTGTAGCGGTAGCCAGCATCGACTGGAATGACGATCTTTTTCATCGTCCGCTTCTTGAAAAAAATCGTCTTTCTGCTGATCTCCTCTATCCTTGGCTCTCCCACTGTCGCTTCCATGTATCCGTATTCTTGAAGCCTTTTCTTGATGTTGAGCATATCCTCTTTGATTTTGTTCTGCTTGAAGGTATCCTTTCCCATGATCCAGTTCAGGACTCCATGCTCCCTGTTCTCCTTCATCGCGCTTCTGAGGAGACTCGCAGGCAGCTTTGGCTTCCCCTCGAATTCGACTTCGCCCACTTTGATCTTTGGCCCTTCTTTGATGTCAAAGACGATATCGTACTCGTTCTTTCCACTCTTATTTCTCTCGACCTCAACCTTGCCTTCGTGAAGGCCTTTCTCCTGGAGCAAGTCCTCGACAGTCTTCTGGATTCTCTGGATTTTATAAGGATTGTAATAGGAATAGGGGAGGATGTATTCATCATTTTCCTTCAACTTGTTGACAATGTCATTCTCTTTCAGCCTCTTTCCCGTCTTATAGGTGATATTCTTGATAATGGGATTTTCCTCAACGATGATTTTCACGATCTTCCCCAGGTTTCCCTCTTCCTTTTCCATCTTGATATTGGAGAAAAATCCCGTTGACCACAGGACTCTAAAGTCTTTCCTCAGGAGCTCTTCGTTATAGAAGTCACCCTCTCGGGAGGAAATGTAGTAACGAATGGTCTCTGGGGTCACCCGATCATTGCCGATGATCTCAATCTTCTCCACGACTTCCTGACCGAAGAGAAGCACGGGGATAAAGGAAAAAATCAAGACCAGAATTATTTTTCGCATATCTTTCTCCTTATACCACATTAACACCCAAAAATAAAGGTTTTAGACGGGCTAGAAAAGCGAGAAACGGCAGAAAAAAATCATTTTTGTCTGCGGCCCTTCAAAAAGGATTTCGCCTGTTCGTCTGGCGCACGCTTTTGATTGCGGACCTGCTCACACCAGATTAATGCCATCTGCTTCACTAACATTAGTTAAAACTTTAAAAGGAGGGCAAAAGTTTCATTGCACCGTTTTCCATGAGATAGACTTTATGACAGAACTGAGCGACTTTCTCGTTGTGGGTGACAATAACTGAGGACAGTCCCATTTTTTGATGAAGTTCTCGGATGAGCCCAAGAATCATCTGGCCTGTCTTCCAGTCCAGGTTTCCCGTGGGCTCATCGGCCAAGAGCAGTTTAGGATCGTTAACCAAAGCGCGGGCAATCGCCACTCGTTGTTGCTCT
This sequence comes from uncultured Eubacteriales bacterium, assembly GCA_964550165.1. GTDB lineage: Bacteria > Acidobacteriota > Aminicenantia > Aminicenantales > Aminicenantaceae > CAZJYC01. The sequence goes on along the minus strand of CAZJYC010000003.1, from coordinate 68,972 downwards.
CCGCCAGAAAGCTGGCTCGGCCTGATAGGAGCTTTTCCTTCCAAAAAAACTTCCCTGAGAATCTCAAGGGCTTTTCTCTGGGCCTCCTTTTTTTCCACACCCCTTATCATCAGGGGAAAACTGACGTTCTCCAAAGCGGTAAACTCAGGCAAAAGATGGTAAAACTGAAATACAAAGCCAATTTTCCTGTTCCTCGTCTCAGCCAGCTCTCTTTCTTTCTTGGCGAAGATATCCTCTCCGTCTAAAAATATCTTGCCCTCGGTTGGCTTATCCAGAGCTCCCAGGAGGTTGAGGAGCGTTGTTTTGCCAACACCAGAAACACCCATGACGGCCACAAGATCCCCCCTGTTCAACTCAAAACTCAGCCCTTCAAAAACACGCAAAACGCCCTTGGGCAAGGAGTACTCCTTGCTGATTGCTTCTGCTTTGATGATGCTACTCATATTTTAAAGCAATAACAGGGTTAACCTTGGCCGCCCTGTGAGCGGGGAAAAGAGTGGAAAGAAAGCTGATCAAAAGGCTGACCCCTACAATCAGGATTAAATCCAAAGGCTGGATGTGAAAAGGAACAGAGGAGATCTGGTAAATGTCTTCAGGAATCTTGATGAGCTCAAAGGTGTTGGCCAGCCAGCACCAAAACAATCCCAGGGCAACGCCTGCGGCTGTCCCGATCATCCCGATCATCGCTCCCTGGAGGAAGAAAATCTTCTTGATATTCTGGGATGTGGCCCCCATGGCCATCAGGATGCCAATGTCTCTAGTCTTCTCCATGACCATCAAGATGAGGGTGGCGATGATGTTCAAGGCTGCAACAAGGACGATAAGGGCGATGGTTAAGAACATGATGTTTTTCTCAAGTTTCAGGGCAGAAAAAAGGGATTTATTCAGTTCCATCCATGTCGTGGTGTAAGCCAAAGGGGGAAGCATCTCTTTGATTGCATTCGCAATTTTTGGAGCTTGAAAGATGTTGTCGATCCTGACCTGGATGTAACTAATCCGGTGCTCAAGACCAAAAATCATTTGTGCCTGCTCAAGCTGAATCAGGGCTGTCGTCGAGTCAAACTCATACAATCCCGTCTTGAAAACCCCTGTGACCACAAATCTCTTTGGACGGGGCATGAGACCGAGCGGAGACAGGCTCGAAGGCTGGGTCAAAACAGTCACCACATCCCCAACTGCGGCGCCGACATCCGTGGACAATTCCTGGCCGAGAAGGATGCCTCCCCTTTTGGAGTCCAGGGAAGGGATGCTTCCTCTATCCAGCTTTTGAAGCCAAGGGGAGTGTTTCTTCTCCAAGTCAAAATCCACTCCTTTCAGAACCGCACCCCGGTTATCCGAGGGGCCGCTCAAGAGAACTGTGCTGAAAACAACAGGAGAAACAGATTTGACTCCATCGACGCTTGCGATCTTCGCCATGAGCTGTACGGAGTTTTCGATTCCTCCCTGGCCTTCTGGAGTAATCGCCGAGACCATGATGTGAGAGGTCGCTCCGAGAATTTTATCCTGGACGTCCCTCTGAAATCCTGTGATCAGAGCTATGGCGATGATGAGAGCCATCACTCCGATGGTGATTCCCAGGATGGAGATAAAGGTGATGACCGAAATGAAGGCCTGCTTCCGCTTTGCCGTCAAGTACCTTTTGGCAACGAAAAGCTCATAGCTCATGACACCAGCCCCATCGGGGAATAACCTCGATGAAAAGGAAATCTTTTGCCATAAAACACCTCAAGTTATTTGGGCCTGAGAAGGGGAAAAAGAATGACCTCCCTTATCGACTTCTTGTTGGCAAAAATCATCACCAGCCGGTCGATACCGATACCTTCACCCCCCGTAGGAGGAAGTCCGTATTCCAGAGCCTGAACATAGTCTGTATCGACCCAATGAGCATCCTCATCTCCCTTTTTCCTTGCCTCGGCTTGCTGTTCAAAATTCTTTCTCTGCTCTGCAGGGTCGGAGAGCTCGCTGAACGCATTGGCAACTTCCATCCCGGCCATGACCAGTTCAAACCGTTCGGCTTCGTCCGGAGCGTCTTTGGAAGCCTTGGCCAAGGGAGAGACTTCCCTGGGTGGGTTGATGACAAAGGTCGGCTGAATGAGATAGTTCTTGACGTTTTTATCAAAAACAACATCCAGGGCTTTGCCGTAAGAGAGCGGCTTTTTCTCCGGAGCCAAGGTTGAGGCGACGTCGATGATTCTCTCTTTATCATCGAACCGCCTCGGCGCAAGCCCGCTGTATTCGACCAAGGCTTCTTTAAACTTGATCCTTTTCCAGGGCCTCTTCAGAGAAATTTTGTGGTCCCCGTAGGTGACCTCCTCTGTCCCCAGGAGCTCGAGGCTGAGGAAATTGATCAGCTCCTCGGTCAGGTCCATCATATCCTGATAATCGCTGTAGGCCTCGTAAAACTCGAGCATGGTGAATTCAGGATTGTGCTCAGAGGAAATGCCTTCGTTCCGGAAATTGCGGTTAATCTCATAAACCTTCTCCATCCCGCCCACGATCAATCGCTTTAGATAAAGCTCGGGCGCAATCCTTAAATAGAGGTCTATGCTCAAAGCGTTGTGAAAGGTTTTAAAAGGCCTGGCCAGGGCTCCCCCCGGGATAGCCTGCATCATCGGCGTTTCAACTTCGATGTATCCTTTCTGGTCAAAAAACTGCCGGACCAGGGAAATCATCCTGCTCCGAAGCCTGAACACATCGTGTTCCCTGGGATTCATGATGAGGTCCAAATATCTTTTCCGGTAGCGAAGTTCTGTGTCCTGGAGTCCGTGCCACTTTTCCGGAAGAGGATGAAAGCACTTGGCCAGAAAGGTGTAGGAATCGGCTAAGACCGTTAACTCTCCGGTCTTGGTCTTGAACAGAACGCCCTCCACGGCGATGATATCACCGATATCGATCAAGGAAAAAAGCCCGTAGTTTCTCTCGCCCACTCGGTCCTCCCTCAGATAAGCCTGAAGCCGGGTGCGGCTGTCCATGAGGTGAAGAAATGTGGCGCGCCCCATGCGCCTTAGGGAAATAATCCTTCCAGCCACGGAAACTTTTGTTCCTTTCTTTTCAAGCTCCTCTCGCGAAAGCGCGGAGTATCCCTCGACGATTTCGAAAAGAGAGTGAGTCGTTCTTATTCTGGGAGGAAAGACATTTATTCCCTCCTCGATCAGCTTCTCAAATTTAGCCCGCCGGGCCACTTCTTGGTCGCTCTCTTTTAACGCTTCCTCTTTATCGACGAGATTTTTGTGAGTCTCAGCTTTTTTTTCGGCCATGGCCCTTTCCCTTCGTTTCTTTTTTATTTTTCTCAATTTTTTTCCTCACGGCATCCAAAATTCCGTTGACAAAGGTTGCTGCATCGTCCCCGCTATATTTTCTGGCGATTTCAATCGCTTCATTGATGACTATAGCCGGAGCAATGTTCTCCTCAAAGAGGAGCTCAAAAACAGCCATGCGCAGAATGTTGCGGTCGATGAGAGCCATGCGCGTAACGCGCCAATGTTCAGAAACAGACTGAATGAGATTGTCGATTGTCTCTCGGTGAGACGATATCCCTTGAATCAGCCAATTGCCATAGTCTTTGATTTCCCCGGGAACTTTTTTGTTCTTCCAGTATTGGGATAGAGTTTTTTCATCCTCTGAGTTTTCAAATTCCAGTTGAAAGAGAATTTTGAGGGTGTGTTCGCGGGCTTTCCGTCTCCGGCCCACGGTTCCTCCCTCACTCCAGCCCGGCTGCCTTCATCAAATTCAACGTCTCCACAACGGAAACCACCGCATCCCAGCCTTTATTCCCTGCTTTTGTCCCAGCGCGTTCGATGCCTTGCTCGATAGTATCAACAGTCAAGATTCCGAAAGCCACGGGCATTCCCTCTTCCATCGCAACTTGAGCCAGTCCCTTGGTGACCTCAGCGCTCAGAAAGTCGAAATGGGGCGTGTCACCTCTGATCAGGGCCCCCAGACAGACAACTCCGTCCACTTTCTTCTCTTTTGCCAGCTTTTTGGCAACAAGCGGGATTTCAAAAGAACCGGGAACTCTGTAGACAGAGATGTCGCCATCGTCCGCACCCAGCCTCTGGAGAGCATCGAGGGCGCCTTCCAGCAGTCTCTCTGAAATAAACTGGTTAAAGCGGCTGACGACGATTCCGATTCTCAAGCCTTTTGCCTGAAGCTTACCTTGGTATGTTTTCATAGCCCTCTCCCTTTATCGACCCTGAAAGTTGGCCTTTCTTTTCTCAACGAAGGCCTTTGTCCCTTCTTTGCTGTCTTCTGTGCCGCAGGCTTTGCCAAAGAATTCTGCCTCCAAACCCAATCCTTCTTCCAGGGTTTTATCCAATCCTCGGTTAATGGCATTGATCGCAAATTCTAAAGCCAAGGGACCGTTGGCCATGATTTCTTTGGCCAGCGCCTCACACGTTGGCAGAAGATCGCTCAAGGCAACAACTCTGTTGACCAGGCCAATCCGCAAAGCCTCTTGAGCATCAATCATCTTCCCGCTGAGCACAAGCTCCATGGTTTTTCCTTTTCCAACCAGCCTGGACAGCCTTTGGGTTCCGCCGTAACCTGGGATAAGACCCAGTTTGACTTCGGGCTGTCCCATCTTAGCGTTCTCCGAAGCAATCCGAACATGGCAGGCTAAAGCCAGTTCTGTCCCACCGCCAAGAGCGTAGCCGTTGACGGCAGCGATGACCGGCTTTTTGAAATTCTCGACGAAGGTCATGAGCCCTTGGCCTTTCAAGACATACTCTTTCCCAGACTTTGAGTCGAGTTGGGCCAATTCGCCGATATCCGCACCCGCAACAAATGCTTTATCCCCGCTGCCAGTGAGGATTATGACTTTGACATCTGAGTCATCCTCGAAAGAGAGAAAAGCATCACGGAGCTCTTCGATGGTTTTTTGGTTCAAGGCATTGAGCTTGTCAGGACGATTGACGATGACCCAGCCAAGGCCATCTCCCTTTTTTATGAGTAAATTTTTATATTCCATGGTAACCCCTTTCAAACGTTGATTATGATCGTCTGACCCGTTCAAAAATCTCAGTTGGCTCATTTTAAAATTTAGCATATTTTATCAGATAAGAGTTTTTTTTGCACTTATTTTTAGAAGCTGTCAATCATTTTCTTTTCCGTGATGTCCAGATGTTTGAGGAACAGCCGTAGCGACCATATCGGATTTAGCCTTCGGAGTTTGCTCTTAAAAGGATTCCAAGCGGAGGCTAAGCAGTGAGAAAACCGTTTGAAGGCTGAGCGGGCACGGTTCCTCGACCGAAGGGAGAGGAGAGCGAAGCCTGAAACCGAGCAGGTTTTGCCTCGCTGGGGCAAAGCCCGCGTGTTTTTGAACCGCTTAGCCGGAGCGTTCCGCAGCCGCCGAGAAGAGCGAACGGAGAATGGCGTTAAAAATCTGATGGGGAGCAAGGCTGTTTCCTCAAATTGTATCCTATGGATTTAGGAATGATCTTCAACAAATCGGAAATGCTTTCCATGAGTTGTCTCTATATTTAGCCATTAAAGGATGAAGAAGGGGCTCGATGAATCTTGAAAGCCTGGCCCTTTTATTTTCAAGGCTTTTATGGTAATTATAGAAAACACAAATCTCCATTATCAAAAGAGGAGGAGAAGATGAAAGCAGCAGAAATGCCTAAGGAATTGTCCCCAGAATTGCTGCGATGGAGCTGTGACCATGAAAAAATTCCTGTGGCCACGAGCGAGGAGTGTGAGCCCTGCGAGGGGATCATCGGCCAGGAGAGAGCATTCCGAGCCATCCAGACCGGCCTGGACATCAAGAGCCTTGGTTACAACATCTTCATCACAGGCATGGTCGGAACAGGCCGCACAACGACGATCAAACAGCTGTTGGAAAAGCTGAAAAAGGGCGAAAAAACTCCGGATGACCTCCTTTACGTCAACAACTTTAAAAACTCCGATGAGCCAACGTTCGTAATCCTCCCCGCCGGAAAAGGAAAACTCTTCAAAGATGCCCTAGATAATCTCATTGAGATGCTCAAAACAAACATCCCCGAAATGCTCAAAAGCAAATATTATGCCGAAAAAAGGGACAGCGTCATCGAATCCCAGCAAAGAAAGCAAAGGGAGATTCTCAAGAATTTTGAGGAAGATGTGGCCAAAGAAGGATTCTCCGTGATTCAGGTCCAGATGGGTCCTTTTGTCAAGCCCGACCTTGTTCCTTTGTTTGAAGGCCAGCCGACTCCTTTTGAGAAGCTGGAAGCTCTGGTCAAGGAAGGCAAGATGCCCAAGAGGGCTTTGGAGGGATTGAGGAAAAAATATGATGAATTGACGGGCAAGCTCGAAGAGATCTTCGGGCAGATGAAAGACATCGAGGAGGAGACGCGCAAATTGTTGAAGGAATGGGATGCTCAATCCATCACCCCCATCATCAAGGGGGCCATAGATGGAATCAAAAAAAAATTTAAATTCCCGAATATCCCGGAATACCTGGATGACATGGAAAAAAACCTCATCAGCAACATCGATTTATTTAAAGGACAGAAACGGGAGCAGAGGGAACCAGAGCTTGTTGACCCGTTCTTGATGTTCAGGGTGAATCTTCTTATCGACAACTCCGATTTGAAAGGTGCGCCCGTGATCATCGAAACAAACCCGAATTATCTCAACCTTTTTGGCTCGATCGAACTCACCTCCTCTCGATTCGGCATTCTCCATTCAGATTTTACAAAAATCAAAGCCGGCTCTTTCCTCAAAGCCAACGGCGGATTTCTGGTCATGAATGCGCTGGATGCTCTCATCGAACCTGGCGTTTGGCAAACCTTGAAGAGGACTTTGAGGAACCAGATACTTGAGATTCAAAACTATGCATCCCTTTTCCTGATTTCCACCACCAGACTGAAACCTGAGCCGATTAAATGCAACGTCAAGGTTGTCATGATCGGCGATGACTACATGTATAACCTTCTCTATTATCTCGATGAGGATTTCAAGAAGATCTTCAAGGTCAAGGCGGAATTTGACTCGGAGATGAAGAAAGACGATGATACAATCAAAGAATATATACAATTCATGAGGAAAATTTCTGCCGATGACAAGCTCCTGCCTTTCAATAAAAGCGGAATAGCGGCTGTCATCGAGTACGGAACTCGCCTGGCAGGAAGGCAGAAAAAGATTTCAACCCGCTTCCACATCATCGCCGATGTCCTTCGGGAAGCCAACTATTGGGCGAAAAAAGACAAGAAGGACACGGTCAGTCGAGAGCAAGTAGAAAAGGCCATCTCGGAGCGCTTTGACCGTGTCAGCCTGATTGAAGACAAAATCCAAGAAATGATTGAAGAAGGCACGATCATGATTGACACTGAAGACAAGGTTGTGGGCCAGGTCAACGGGCTTTCTGTCTACGAAATGGGAGAATTTGCCTTCGGCAAGCCCACCCGCATCACAGCCAGAACAGCTGTCGGCCGTGCCGGTGTGATCAACATCGAAAGAGAGGCGGATTTGAGCGGACGGACGCACAACAAGGGGGTCCTTATCTTAGCCGGATATTTGAGGGGAAAATATGCCCAGAAAAAGCCTTTCTCCCTCTCGGCCAGCATCGCCTTCGAACAATCGTACGCCGGAGTCGAGGGAGACAGCGCCTCCTCGACAGAGGTCTATGCCATCCTTTCCAGCCTGTCCAAGTTACCCCTCAGACAGGATATTGCTGTTACAGGTTCGCTCAACCAGAAAGGGGAAATCCAGCCCATCGGAGGAGTCAACGAAAAGATCGAGGGCTTCTTCGATGTCTGCAAGGCCAAAGGCTTGACAGGGACTCAAGGTGTGATCATTCCCCATCAAAACATCCAGAACCTGATGCTCAAGAATGATGTGATCGAGGCTGTGCGGGAAGGGAAATTCCATATCTATCCTGTCAAGAGCATTGATGAAGGGATCGAAATCCTGGCCGGAGTCAAGGCCGGAGAGCTCCAAGAAGACGGGACTTTTGAAGAAGACACGGTGAATTATCTCGTGGACGACGAATTAAAGCGGCTGGCAGAGAGCTGGAAGACATTTACCGCCCCTGAGAAAGAAAAAGAATAGCTGGGAGTCAGGTCTTCAAACTTCATTTGAGATGCCAATTCATTCAGCGATAATTGAAGTTTGAAGACCTGACTCCCTTTTTTGTTGATGCCATCCTCTTTAGCTTCTCGATCTCTTTCGGTGTAAGGAATCGCCACTGTCCTTTTTTCAATTTGCCCAGGCTCAGACTTGCGAAAGCTATTCTTTTAAGTTCAACCACGGGAAGATCAACAGCCTGGAATAACCTCCTTATTTCCCTCTTTCTGCCCTCGTGAACCTCAACCTGGAGGAGAGTCTTTCTCTGGCTGGGGACAAGCTGTGTGATTTTTGCCGAAGCCGTCTTTTTGCCGTCAAGATAGATCCCTTTTTCCAGCTTGGCGAGTGTTGAGGGCTCAGGCTCGCCTTTGACCTTAACCAAATACGTCTTGCTCACCTCATAGCGAGGATGGGCCAAACGGCTGGCCAATTCTCCGTCATTTGTCAAGACGAGCAGGCCTTCACTGTCATAATCCAGCCTCCCGACCGGGAAAACTCTTTTCTTTAGAGAAGGAAGCAGCTGCAGAATCGTCGGCCTCTGGAAAGGATCTTTAAGCGTAACCAGAAAGCCCCGGGGTTTATTGAGCATCAGATAGACATAGCCTTCCTCTCTTCTTATGCGCCTGCCATCGACTTCCACTCTGTGCTTCTCCCCATCAATTTTGTATCCGAGCTGGTCGACAATCTTGCCGTTGACTTTTATTCTTCCCTGGACAATCATCCTGTCCGCTTCTCGCCTTGAGGCAACGCCAGCCTGCGACAGGAATTTGTTGAGCCTAATCCACATGTCAGTAATCCCTACCGAGAAGATGAATGTTCCCAATCCTGACTCTCTTCAAGCCAGCTTCATAAGCCGCCTCTCGACAGCCCTGGGCATGACGGTGCGAGGTGCAGGGCAAGTCGTTGAAATAAAAATGAGGATAAAAACCAAGAAGGGAGTAAGGAATATCGGAATCCAAAGAAGCGATGAACTTGGCCAGCTCGTAAATCTCTTCTCTCTCGACATACCCGGGGACGAGGAGAGTGCTGGCAACGATAAGCGGCGGGTCTTCTCTCTTTCTCGTCCATTTTGCAGCAAGCTCAAAATTCGCTTTTGTCTGCTCATTGCCTCGGCCGCAGAGAGCGATATTCAGGCTTGGATGAAAGGCTTTTAAATCGAATTTCACACAGCCTCCGCTTTCCAGCGCAACCTCCAGGATTTTTTCCAGGAGATAGCTGCTCATCGTTCCGTTGGTTTCCCAGCAGAACCTTAAAATCTTTCTGTCTTTGCGAGCTGCGGCCAAACGCGAGGTGTGGAGGGAATGAAGGAGCTGTGGGGAAGGGTCTCCGCCGAAGTAGCAGACGCAGGACGTTCCCTTATCCACGGCTTGAGACAGCTCCAGAGAAGTCTGTGTTGTTCTTGTCCTTAATTCTTGTCGGTAAACCCAGTTTTGGCAGAAAAGGCAGTTGAAGGTGCAGCCATGATAAAAGACAGCCAGATTTTTATAGCCGTACTCAGCCCCTTTCGAATAAGCATAGCGGGGAAAGCCTGCACCTGTCCCTCCAGGGCAGACCCAAGAGGCTACGCAGTTGGTGGGCAAAGGATCGTAGTACCAAGAAAAAAGGCCCTTCTTCGGCTGAGGAAGAAGACGATTCCCCTCTTTATTCTCCCTGACTCCACAATAGCCGGTTGAACCTTTTCCTATCCGGCAGCGGTTAAAACAATAGTTGCAGGCGATTCCTTCTTTATCCTGAGGGGGCGCCAAAGGAAGCCCAAAGGCTTCTCTGGTCATTCGGTGAAGGGTGTGAATCCGGGACTCGACTGCCTGAAATTCCCCAAGGATGCAATCGCGGCATAATCCTAAAAATTCAGAGATGGGATGATGCACTTTTCCGCAATTAACACACTTATTGCTCATCGCCCCAGACCGATTTTCATCGGCTATCGCTCATCGAAAACTGAGTGTCTGGAATCATTCTCGACCGAACCTCGGCTTGGCCAAAATCTCCATGACTCTGAGATCAAAAAAAGCCTGGGCATTGGCCGGCTTCAGGAGAACGGCTGTGTCCGCGCCCCGACCTGTGCCTCCAACGGCAATACAAGCTTCTTCGGTGGAAATGAGACCCGCATCTGTAGCCATGAGGGCAATCTCCAGGGCTACCTTCGTCCCCTCACCGAAAATCCGTAAAGTGTAGGCGATAATCTCTTCCAGCTCATAGGTCCCTAATTTTTTCCTGACAGCCCGCCCCGCTCCTCCAAAGGCATGCTGGCAGGTCAGGATCTTGAATCCGGCTTCTTCGATTTTTTTCGCAAACTCAGGCTTCAGTTCCTGGTAGTCTGGTTTTGCAAAGCCCGTGGAGTGAGTCACAATCACCAAGTTCTTTTTATGAAACAGCTTGACGGCCATCAGACCTGTTTCGCCCGTGGTGCTGGCCACAACCACATTGTTAATCCCTAACTCCTCCGCCCTCTTGGATGCTATCTCAAGTGTTCTCCAGGTGTTTTCTCGGCCTGGCTTTTTGAAATAGACACAAGAGACAGATAAATCATTTTCTTCTGTCGAAAAGCTATTTTTCCTGGCCATGATCAAATCTCCGTATATTCGCGAAGTTGAGAGGCCCTCATCGCGCTCTCTCATTGTGTTTGCCCGGCGCAAAGTTGTCAAGGGTTAGCAAAGATGAAACGAGAGCATTGCCAACTCCATGAAAATGCTTTGTCGCTTTTTCATCATTGAATCAGAGATAACTGGCAGTGAAAACCTTTGCCTTCCTCTTCCGTATCCAATAATGTAGAATCCTCTATTAAGACAATGGCTAAAGTGAGCGTTAAGGAATCTGTTTCGATGGCGATGGGATCTCTCTGGTCGAATAAATTAAGGACTTTCCTGACGCTTCTAGGCATCATCATCGGCGTCTTCACCATCATCGCCGTTGTCTCCATCATCCAGGGGCTCAACAACTATGTTTACACCAAGTTTGCCTTTTACGGAGCCAACGACTTTTCTGTTTCTAAATATGGCATGGGCGCTTCCTCCATAAGAGAATGGAGGGAAATGCTCAAAAGAAAAGATTTGACCCTGGACGAGATGAGGCTCCTTCGCCGGTTGTGCCGAACCTGTGAGCTCGTGGGCGCATCGACGGATGCCTACAGAACAGTAAAATTCGGAAGTCAATCTTTGAAAGATGTGGAAATAAGGGGGGTCACCTATCTTGACCACATGATCGGGTCTGTTATCGAGCTGGAAAGGGGAAGGCATTTTCAGAGAGAGGATGAAGATCACTCCCGCCTTGTCTGCATCATCGGAGCAGACATTCCCGAGAAACTTTTCCCCTATCTCGACCCTCTGGGCAAGTGGCTCAAGATTGGCCCTTACAACTTCCAGGTCATCGGAATTGCCCAGAAAAAAGGGAAAATACTGGGCTTTAGCCAGGACAATTACGTCAGAATTCCGATCACGACCTTCCAGAAAATCTACGGCTCAAGACGCAGCATCGATATCAACGTTCACACACCATCGCAGGAACAGTTGGAAAGAGCTCAGGAGGAAGTGAGGACAATCCTCCGGGCCAAGCGCCATCTCTCTTTCAAGGACAAGGACGACTTCTCCTTCCAGAGTTCGGAGACTTTTATCCGGCTCTATAAGACCGCCACCTCAAGCATCTATTTTGCCATGGTCGCCATCTCCTCCATCGCCCTTCTTGTGGGCGGGATTGTCGTCATGAACATCATGCTTGTTGCGGTTACCGAAAGAACAAAGGAAATAGGCATCCGGATGGCTGTCGGTGCGCGAAAGACGGATATTCTTCTCCAATTTTTAATCGAGTCAGCGGCGATTTCCACCACAGGCGGAATAATCGGCATTCTCATCGGGTTTCTGATCGCCAGGATTGTCACTCTGGCGACTTCCCTGCCTTCAAGCCTTGAGCCAGTCTCCGTTGTGATCGCCATTTTTATCTCTGCCTCTGTCGGTATCTTTTTCGGGCTTTATCCCGCCAACAAAGCTGCCAAACTCAATCCCATCGAAGCCTTGAGGTCAGAACAATGAGGCTCGGGATCCTGAAAGAAATCTTCCAGATGGCCTTTGACTCTCTCAAAACGCACAAACTCCGCTCGTTCCTAACGCTCCTGGGGATCATGATCGGAGTTCTAACCGTTATCGGCATGGTCTCGATCATCCAGGGCTTGAACCGAGCCGTTCTCAGCGAGCTCGAATCTGTGGGCACGGATTTGATCATCATCACCAAACATGAGCCTGTCCAGATGGGTCGCATGTCCGAGGAAGAAAGGCAGAGAAAAAATCTGACGTTTGAAGATGCCCTGGCCGTAGAGAGGGAGTGCTCTTTGGTCAAAGCTGTTGCCGTTGACCTTGCGACTGTCGTCAGCGCCTTGCGTGAGAGTTATGCCATCAAATACCAGAACGCAAAAGCCCAGGATGCTTTTATTTTGGGTATGAACGAAAAATGGCCTCAGGTTCTGTCGGTCTATCTCCCCGAAAAGGGTAGATTTATCACTGAATCCGACGTCACCCACCGAGCAAAAGTCTGTGTTCTCGGCTCTGAGGTTGCTGAGATCCTTTTTCCTCATACAAATCCCGTAGGGAAAGAGATTCGAATCGGTCCGGAAAAATTCACTGTAGTGGGCGCTCTTCAGAAAAGGGGGGAAATGTTCGGACAAAGCCGGGACAATTTTGTCGGCATTCCGATCACAGCCCTGATGAAATATTATCCTTACAGCCTCTCGAGTCTCGAAATCATCGCGACTCCCAAAAAACACGGTTCCATTCAGGAAACCATGGAGCAGATCACCAACCTGCTCCGCAAAAGAAGAAAAGTCGGGTTCGGAAAGCCTAACGACTTCGCCATCTACACCCAGGACAGCCTCCTTGACCTTTACACCCAGCTGACAGGAGCCGTCTACCTGGTTATGGTCATCATTTCCTCCATCGGCCTTCTCGTCGGCGGAATCGGGGTGATGAATATCATGCTTGTCTCTGTCAAGGAAAGAACCCGGGAAATCGGCATCCGCAAAGCCATCGGTGCCCGCTCATCGGACATCTTGAAGCAATTTTTGATCGAAGCCATCTTTCTGACCGGGACAGGCGGGGCTGTGGGTGTCGCTCTCGGATTTGGCGTAGCCTTTCTGGTTAAATCGGCGACTCCTCTTCCGGCCTCTGTGACCGCTTGGTCGGTGATCTTGGGTTTGTTTGTTTCGGTCTCTGTGGGCCTTTTCTTCGGCATTTTCCCGGCGCGAAGAGCGGCCAGAGTCGAGCCGATTGTTTCGCTTCGCTATGAATGAGGGAGCTTTTTTCTGATATGCGCCTCAGCCGCGTTTAGGACTTTTTCTAAACTTTGCTTTTCTTCTGTGGCGATTTCAACCAAAGACGACTGCCCTCCTCCTTTCCCCTTTATCAACTGAAAAATTACAGGGAGAAGCTCCCTTAAATCGATGTCAATAGCCTCAGAACGGGAAATGACGAGGTGAGCCCTCTCTTCTCCTTTCAGGCCAAGAAGGACGACAAAATCCCCCTTGCGGATGATGTTCAGTGCCAGAAATTTTATCTCTTCAGCCGTTCTGTCAGAATAAAGCTTTTTGATAACCTTTTCTTTAGCCCTTTGAACGATTTCCTGGGCCTCGTACTGAGCCATCTTTTCCTGCATCTTCCTCCTTATCTTTTTCTGTGATTTCAAATCGAAAAGAATCTTCTCCACAGAAGAAAGGACATCTTTCTCATCAACCGTAAGTTTGTTGGAAAGCTCACGAAGAGCTCTGTTTTTCCAGGCATAATCCTCCCGGGCCCTGTGGCCACAGACAAATTCAAACCGGACGTTATCCCTGATTCTCTCCCAGCTCCGAATTTTGATCAAACCGACTTCCCCCGCTTTGCGGACGTGGGTTCCTCCACAGGCAGAATAATCAAAGCCTGAGACCTCAACAACTCGGATAACACCTTTCTTTTTGGGAGGCTTTCTCAGGGGAATAGTTCCAGCATCTTTTTCTTGAATAAAATAAGAGCGAATCTCTCTGTCTTCAAAGATAATCTGGTTGGCTCTCCTTTCCACACTTTCAACTTCCTCCTCTGAAGCCTTCCTTAGGTCAATCTCGACAGTCGAGGATTGTTCTCCGATGTGGAAAGAAAGGGTCTCCGCCCCGAAAAGTTCATAAAAACTCTGGGAAAGAATGTGCTGCCCGGAATGCTGCTGCATGTGGTCGAAACGCCTTTCCCAGTCGATTTTCCCTTTTACCTCAGGCGAGGAGACTTCCTGCTCAAGAACGTGAATAATGCTGTCCTCATCCTCTAAAATCCTGATCACTTTCACTCCATGGATCATCCCTCGATCATCCGGCTGCCCTCCTGATTCCGGGTAAAAGCAGGTCTGGTCAAGAACGAGAGCCGACTTCCCCTCATAGCTTGTCTTTTCCATGACCCTTGCCTCGAATTCAACCTGATAGGGATTTTCCAGGTAGAGCCTTCTTTTTTCCTCGCCCATCTCAAACTCCATTACTAAAAATTTTTTTTATGAAAGTTAAGTTTATTGGCCATGCTGGATGCGACAACTCATATTCTCCAAGCTATATCTCCGCTAGCTGGCGAAGCCTCGAACCGAGCCGCTTTTGACTCGCCGGGGCAAAAGCGGCGGCCTCCGAACCACTCAGCCTGAGCATATTCGAAAAAACAATAATACCAAAAAAGCGGCGAAGAAGATAACCAAAACCGGCCAGAGCAAAATTTTGTAGATATCCCGAAGATTGGCCTTGAAGTACTCTAATGTTAAGACCAGGCAGAGGTGAGCCGGAGAGATCAGAATTCCGGCAAAACCGCTGACATAAGCAAACAGAACCAGGACCATGTCCGGATGGCCTGCCCCAAATATGGGAAGAAGAATCGGAAAAGAAATGCCGACATAGGCGTGGTTGACTCCGGTTAAGAAGGCAAGAAAAAAAGGAACGGTAAAAAGCAACAAATAGGCAGATATTCCTTCTGGCCGAAAAATTTGAGTCAGAGAGCTCAAGGCTCCGGAAACCTCGAGCAGTTTTTTGAAGACCATGACCGCAGCCACAAGGAAGACTGTTCTCCAGGAGATACTCTTCCAGATGATTTTGAACCGCTCTTGAATTGTCATTCGCAAAAAAATCTGTGTGAGCAGCGAGGCGATGGCCATGGCCAGAAGCATGCTGAGCTTAAAGCCGAAAATCAAAACGATGACCAAAACGATTGGCCAGATGCTGAAAAAAAGGTTGAACAGGTCTTTTAAAAATTTCCGGTCATTATTTTCTTTGGGAAGAAAAGGAACATGTTTGAAAAGAATGAATAATCCTAACGCTGCAGCCAGAACGGTGAAGGGGAATTGAACAGCGGAAATCTTCTTTATCGGTATCTGCAAGATGGCTGATGCCAAAATCAGGTTGACATAAAGGGGCCAGCAGTATTCCCAGATATGGCGAAACCAGTAGTTGAGAAAAGTTTTCCAGGCTGGAGCGAGCTTCCAGCGCTGGGCCGCTTCTTCCACAATCGGAGCGGACATCAGAGCTCCTCCCAGCATGGGCAGAAGCCCGATGAAGGCTGGAGGGAGAGCCAAAATCAGCCGTGGCTCTGGAATCAAATTTTTTAGAGAATCGACCATCATCCTGAAATTCCCTCTGGTTTGGAGGACTGTTCCAAGATAAAGCACAAGCAGAATGATGGCGATGAGACCGAGTGTCTCCCCTGAGACCAGAACACCGAGTGTCGTCGCGGCGAACGTCTTCAGGCCAAGACGAAAAAGCAGAGCGGTCAGCAATGCACCCAGAAAAAGAACCAGACCGAGATCCCATTTTTTCTTGATCAAGAAAAGCAGAACAAGAACGACGAGGACAATTCTTAAAAAATCAAACATCGATCGTTAACGAATTTGAAAATATGCGGTCTTCACTCCGCCTTGGTTTCTTCATAGAGAGACAGTATGCGGTGAGTAATTTTAAAATGTTTCTTGGCGACTTTATCTAGAATTTTGGTCCCCTGAGTTTTAATCAGCCTCAGCCCGGCTTCTTCGACAAGAGACGATGCTCCCTTGGGAAGGTCAATGCCCACATCCTGAGAAAGAAAATAGAGACGCCTTAAAAATTCAGAGCGAGCCAGAATCGAGGCTGCGGCCACAGCCAAGTCTTCCTCGGCTTTGGGCTTTTGAACGAGCTCGAGCGTCTTTCCTTTCTTCATCAAGGCATTAAGAACATAGGACTTATTCCCAAACTGGTCTGTGACAGCCAGAGTGCAGCGCACCTCCTCGAGGATATTCTCGATGGCCCGGGAGTGGGCCCAGGCGAGGATTCTGTTGAGATTCCGCAGCTTCGAATAAAGCTCATTGTATTTTTCAGGGCCGATGACGACTATGGAATGCTTGTATCCTTTTTTTATGAGATCGGCTAATTCGCCCACGCGGCTGTCGGAAAATTTTTTGCTGTCTTTGACGCCCAGCTCGGCCAGGACGGACAGCTGCGTGTCGGGAAGAAAAACGCCACCCACAACAAGAGGTCCGAAATAGTCTCCTTTTCCCGACTCGTCCGTTCCAATATGCCCTTTTTCTGTGGGGAAAAGTTCTGACTGCTCCATGGAACTCAATTCTCAGCGGAGAAGATTGCGGGCCTTGGCTTCTTTTATCAAATCGGGCCTGAATTTGGGGTGGGCAATGTTGATCAGAGCCTTTGTCCTTTCGTGCAAATTCTTGCCGTGGAGGTAGGCCACTCCGTACTCTGTGACCACATATTTGACATCAGCCCGGGTTGTCACCACTCCTGCCCCCTTCTTGAGATAAGGTACGATCCGGGAAAACTCCCCTTCCTTAGCCACCGAGGGAAGGGAAATGATGGGCTTCCCTCCCTTGGAATGCGCCGCCCCCCGAATGAAGTCAACCTGGCCGCCAAAACCGCTGTAAATATAAGTTCCGATGGAATCCGAACAGACCTGTCCCGTGATGTCCACTTCAATGGCGGAGTTTATGGCGATCATGTTTTCATTCCGGGAAACGTTGAAAGGATGATTCGTGTAGTCGGTAGGATGAGCTTCAAAAATTGGGTTATTGTCGACAAAGTCGTAAAGTTTCTTGGAGCCCAGGATGAAGGTTAGCACAACCTTATAAGGGTGGAATGTCTTTTTGGCGCCAGTGACGATTCCCGCCTCGATAGCCTCCATGACGCCATCAGAGACCATCTCGGTATGAATGCCCAAGTCCCTGCGGTCTTTTAAAGCTGCAAGGACAGCATCCGGGATACCGCCGATGCCCAGCTGCAGGGTTGAGCCGTCCTCGATCAGCTCAGCAATAAAATGACCGATCTTCCTTTCTGTCTCGCTGAAAGGGTTTCGCTCCAGCTCAGGCAAGTCTTCGGAGATTTCAACGATCTTGCTGACTCTGGAAACATGGATGAAGGAATCACCCAGAACCCGGGGCATCTTCTCGTTGACCTGAGCGATAACGACTTTAGCTGTCTCCACGGCAGCCTTGGAGGCTAAGATCTCGACGCCCAAGCTCATGAATCCATGTTCATCAGGTGGAGAAAGATGAACAATGGCTGCATCGAGGGGCATCTGACCAGAAAAGAAAAGGTTCGGGATTTGGTGGAGAAATATGGGAACATAATCTGCCCGCCCTTCGTTGATGGCTTTTCTGTCAGCCGGGCCCACGAACAGGGAATTGTGCCGAAAATGTCCTTCCATTTCAGGCCTGGAAAGCGGGTCTTCCCCAAGGAGAAGGACGTGGACAAGCTCAACGTCCTTGAGCTCGTCCTTGCGCGCTGCCAAGGCATTCATCAAAACATAAGGCGTGGCTGCATTCCCGCTGATGTAAACGCGGTTGCCACTCTTGATCTCTGACACCGCTTCCTCGGCAGTCACTAGCTTTTTCTTATAATCATCTACCCAGCTCATCGGAACTCCTCATTCATTCGCAAAGAGTCAATACATCAGTTCCTTCCACGCCAAGCGCAGCTCGAGTTTTTGCAAGAATCTCTCTTTGTGCACTCAGCTTACCCATGCGATTCATTTATTTTTCATAAGGACTTTTTATCCTTTCAATTTCTGTTTGCTTTTCTTACTTTTTTTTCTTCCACCATTTACGCTTTTCTTTTTGTCCTTGAGGGAATTCAAATATTTATCCATCTCCTGTGCCGCAATCCGGGCATCGCCCATGGCCAAAATAACGGTCGCTCCTCCACGAATGATATCTCCGCCGGCATAGACTCCTTCCATGTTCGTGGCCATTGTCTCCCAATTCACCTCCACATTTCCCCATTGGCCCACCTTGAGCTGAGGGGTTGTCTGAGGAATCAAAGGATTGGGGCTGTTTCCGATGGCCACAACAGCCATGTCAATCTCCATGATAAATTCCGACCCTTGGACGGGAATGGGCCTGCGTCGTCCTGAGGAATCAGGTTCTCCAAGCTCCATTCTCAAACATTCCATGGCTTTAACCCTGTTTCTCTCGTCTCCGATGAATTTTGTGGGTGTGGTCAGGAAGTGAAATTCGATTCCTTCCTCTTCAGCGTGTTTCACTTCTTCCACCCTGGCCGGCATCTCGACCCTTGACCGACGGTAGACTATGGCCGCCATCTCTGCGCCGAGCCTTTTGGCAGTTCGTACCGAATCCATGGCCACATTGCCGCCGCCGAGCACAGCCACCCTTTTCCCGATCAAGACAGGGGTGTCGTAGTCCGGAAATTCATAGGCCCGCATCAAGTTGACCCTTGTCAAATACTCGTTAGCCGAATAAATGCCGATCAGGTTCTCCCCGGGAATCCTCATGAAACTCGGCAATCCCGCTCCTGTGCCGACGAAGCAGGCGTGGTAGCCATCCTTTTTTAAATCTTCAAGAGTGGCTGTCAAGCCGACCACAAAATTTCTCTTCAGCTCAACGCCTAATTTCTCAAGATACCCCACTTCAGCTTTGAGGATGCCTTTGGGCAGCCTGAACTCAGGGATTCCGTAGACCAGGACTCCGCCGGCCAGATGAAGGGCTTCAAAAATCGTGACCTTGTGTCCTTTCTTGGCCAGCTCCCCGGCAACCGTCAAACCCGCTGGTCCGGCTCCGATGACGGCCACCCGGAATCCTGTCGCAGGCGGAATTTTAGGAATAAATATTTCTCCCTTGGCTTTCTCGTAGTCGGCGATAAAACGCTCTAGGTTTCCGATAGCCACAGGCACTCCTGTAGCCTTCCTCAGGTTGCATACGGCCTCACACTGGGTCTCCTGGGGACAGACACGTCCGCAAACAGCAGGAAGGCTGTTTGTCTCTTTCATGATTCGTATACTCTGGGCGTAATCTCCTATCTCAATGAGTTTGATAAAAGTCGGGATGTCAATCCCCACAGGGCAGCCCAGCACACACTGAGGATTGGCGCAGTCCAAGCATCTCTGCGCCTCTCTTCTGGCCAACTCAGCATCCAGTCCCAGATTCACTTCATTAAAGTCCTTGTTCCGCTCTTCTGCCTCCCGCTCGGGCATCTTCTGTCGAGAGAGCTTCATCCTCTCCTTGGCAAGCAGAGTCTTCCTCAGCTCCTTCCGCCAGTTTTGATTAAACCGTCTCTTGAGCCTTTCTTTAAGCTCTGGAGACATCTCTATCTTTTCTTCAGCCATCGTTTATTCTTTTTATAAATTCATAAAAACTTCTCTCTTTCCCAGTAGCACAGGGACCGGATTTCATCCTCAAAATAGGATTTTCGTCTTGAGAAAAGTTCCTGCCAGTCCACCAGGTGCCCGTTAAAACTTGGGCCATCGACACAGGCGAACTTTGTCTTGCCATCCACAGTCACCCGGCAGGCCCCGCACATCCCTGTTCCGTCGACCATAATCGGATTGAGACTGACGAGCGTCTCTATCCCCAGAGGCTTTGTGGCTTCTGAACAGGCGTACATCAGATAAGTGCAGCCGATGGCGATGACGCTGTGGATTGTCTTTTCTTTTTTGATGATGCTCTTGAGTGTTACAGGAATATAATCCTTGCAGTCGTAGTGGCTGTCGCGAGCGGAAACAATGAATTGATCGCTCACCGCCCTCAATTGATCCTCCCAGTAAAGAAGGTAATTCGCCTTGACATCGAGGACAGTCAGCACCCGGTTCCCAGCCTCTTTTAAGGCACGGGCCACCGGATATATGGCTGCAATGCCAAAACAGCCTCCGGCACAGAGGACTGTTCCGTACTTCTGAATTTCCAGGGGCTTTCCTAAGGGACCGACAAAAACAGGAATCTCGTCTCCAGCTTGGAGCAAAGAAAGTTTTTGGGTAGAAGTTCCCACCACCATAAAAATTGTTGTGACCGAGCCCTTTTTCGCGTCCCAATCGGCAATCGTCAGCGGAATTCTTTCTCCTTTTGCGTCGGGCATGACGATCACAAACTGGCCGGGCTTAGATTTTATGGCCACCTCTGGAGCATGGACTTCAAGAAGATGAATGTTGGGAACCAACCGCTCTCTTTGCAGAATCTTGGCCATTATTTCCCTCTTTCTATCCTGACAGGTATCGCTCCCAAGGAATTTCTCACAGAAGACAGACTGAACAAAAGGCTGGTCACGGAAAAATCAGAGCCAGCGTTCCAGAGAAAACTGGCGCTGACGATTCCCTTGGGAATAGATTCTGTGATCCTGGCAATTCCTTTGATTTTTCCTGATTCGGATTTCACAACAATTTCCTCCCTATCCTGCAACTCGAATGCCGCGGCATCCTCGGCCGAGATTTTGATCCATCGTGAATCACGGATGGCTCTCAGACCTTTGCTCTCTTCGCAGAGAGAAAGGCTTTTGTAGTGATCGAGAGTGTAATCGACAACAAGCAAAAAGGGATAGCTTTTGCTGAGCTTATAGCCCGAGCCCTCGAATTTTAGGGGCACGAATGAACGTGTTTGTTTATTCGTCCCTTGGACAATGGCTTCCTTGCCTTTTTCTGACCTAATGGATGCAAAGTCCGAGAAAGCGGGAATCGCTTTGCTCATTTCTTCCAAGATCTCCTTCGAGCTCCTGTAAGAAAAATTCTTGTTTCCCATCTTGCTGGCTAACTGAGAGATGATCCACCAGTCTGGCTTTGCTTCGCCTTTAGGACTGATGACTTTTTCAAACTTTTGAATTCTTCCTTCAAAATTGATGAAAGTTCCCTCACTTTCGGCAAAGGTCGCAGCTGGAAAAACAGCATCAGCCTTATTTAGGTTCTCGTTGGCGAAGCTGTCTTGGATGACGAGAAAATCCGGCTTGGACTTTCTGATCTCTGGGAAAGCACCGGCAAGATAAAGCGCTTTGACCTCCCCCGAAGAAGCACCTTGGACAATCTGGCTGAAAGTCAAGCCGCTTCCGGAAAAAGCCTTTTCGATCTCGAACATTCCTCTCAAATTATTCTCCAGGCCAAGAGGATAGAGCCGTGATGTTGTCTGAAGAGCTAGATTCCAGAGTGCGGCGATGTTCTGGCTTCCCCAGGGATGTTGAGTCAATCCCATGCCAAAAAGAAAACCCGCTGAGCCCTCTTCGAGAAGTGAGGCGGCCTTCTTTAATTCTTCTTCTCTGAGGCTTGTTCTCTTAAGAATCTGGCTTAGGTCTAGTTCTTGGAGAGAGTCGCTGAAAGAATCAAACCCTTGAATCCTGGAAAGGGCTTCCCCATCCTTAGGAAGAATTTTGGAAAGATAGCTGAAGACATAGAGCTCTGCGCCCGGCTTGGCGCGAAGCCAGATGGAGGAGAAACGATTCAAAAACAGCTCCGCAGGGCTGATAACGATAAGCCTTGAACCTCCTCTGACAGCCTTTAGAACCTCAAGCCAGAGGATCGGATGGGAAACGGGAAGGTCGGCTCCGACGAGCACAATGGTCTTCGTCTGGCCAATATCTTCGAGCTTAAAGTCCAGATTAGGTTCAAAACCGTTGGCTTGAGCCAAGCTCCAGTATGTTGACAGAGGAGAAAAACGAAAAGAGCTATCACAATTTTCTGTTTTCAGCACATCTCTGGCAAATTTGCGGAAAAGAAAGACTTCCTCGGTCGCAGCCTGAGCGGAGGCAACCAAGGCTGTTTCTTTCCCTTTGTATTTTTTCAATCCCGCGGCCACAAAATTTAGGGCTTCTTCCCAGCTAACCTCCTCAAGTTCTTTGTTCTTTCGAATCAGGGGCTTGAGAATTCTTCGCGGGCTGTAAACAACGTCTCTAACCAAGAATCGTCCTTTGAGACAGGCCTGTCCTCGATTCACGGCTCCCTCTGCCGACGGTTTAGAGGAGACTATTCTCCCGTCCTTGAGCTCAATTTCAAGCTCGCAGCCCATGCTGCACAGCGGGCAGATTGTCTTCGTCTTTGCCTCTGGCACCCCTTCGTATTTCAGGGCTCTCTCGCTCAGGGATCCTGTCGGACAGACATCGACGCAGGCCCCGCAGAACTGGCATCCGGCTTCTAGAAGCGGCTTATCCAGCACTGTGCCGACGACAGCCTGAGATCCCCTGTAGACAAAGGAAACCGCTGATGCCCCTCTCACCTCATGGCATATCCGCACACACCGTCCGCAGAGGATACAGAGGTTGTAATTCCGGTCGAAGAAGGGATCGCCTTTTTTGATTTCAAAATTCCTGTAAACAGAAGGAAACCGGATTTTATCGATTTTCAAGGCCTCAACGACATTCTGAAGCTCGCAGTGGCCGTTGTTGGGACAGAGAACACAGCCTGTCGTTTCCGCGACTTTGCGAATGGTCGATTTGTATTCATCACAATTTTTCTTCTCACTGCAGATCAGGCAGGCATTGGGATGCTCGGAAAGCATAAGCTCCAGAATTTCTCGCCTCAACTTCTGAAGCTGGGGCGATGTTGTGCGGACTTCCATGCCATCTTCGATGTATGTCCCGCAGGCTGGAGGGTAGCCTTTCCTCTCTTTCACCTCAACGAGGCAAAGCCGGCAGCCCGTGAACGGCTCAAGGCGAGGATGGTCACAGAGGGAAGGGATATCAATGCCATTTTCCCGTGCCACCTCGAGAACTGTCTTTTTCCCTTCGACTTCTATCTCTTTCCCGTCAATGATCACTTTCATTTTTTGCCTTGGCCTGCTGAAGCTTTATTAAGAATTCTATCCCTTTTTTTTCCTGTGTATTTAGAAACAGCCTGGATTTTTTGCGGGCAGATATCCAAACAGGCTCCACACTTGATGCAGAGTTCCTGGTCGATGACATGCACTTTTTTCCTCTCACCGCTTATGGCATTGACCGGACAGTTTTTCAGGCATAAAAGACATCCGACACACTTGTCCGGCTCAATGTAATAGATGATCAAATCCTTGCAGACTAAAGCCGGGCAGCTCTTCTCAAGAATATGAGCTTCATATTCACTTTTGAAATAGCGAATCGTTGTCAGAACCGGATTGGGGGCTGTCTGTCCTAAGCCGCAGAGCGAGCCTGTCTTAACCGTGTTTGCCAAATCTTCAAGTTTTGCGATGTCTTCGATCTCGCCCTGGCCATGGGTGATGCGTGTCAAGATCTCGACAAGCTGTTTTGTCCCGACGCGACAGGGAATACACTTTCCGCAGGATTCCTCTTGAGAAAAACGGAGAAAGTAGCGGGCGATATCCACCATACACGTGTCCTCATCCATGACGATCATCCCGCCCGAACCCATCATCGACCCGGCCTTGGTCAGGGTGTCAAAGTCAATGGGCAGGCCAAGCATTTTGGCGGGAATGCACCCCCCCGAAGGCCCGCCGGTCTGAACAGCCTTGAATTTCTTGTTGTTCTTGATCCCACCACCAATGTCATGAATGATCTCTTTCAAAGTGATGCCCATCGGCACTTCGACCAAGCCTGTGTTGTTGATCTTGCCCACCAGAGAAAAGATCTTTGTTCCTTTACTCTTCTCTGTGCCGATCTGGGAATACCATTCCGCTCCTTTGTTGATGATCAGCGGAACATTGGCCCATGTTTCCACATTGTTGATGTTGGTCGGCTTCCCCCATAATCCTTCCTGGGCGGGATAGGGAGGCCTTTGCCCAGGGAAGGCCCGCCGCCCTTCGATAGAAGACATCATCGATGTTTCTTCTCCAGAAACAAAAGCTCCAGCGCCTCTAAAGATATGGATGTCAAAATGAAATTCAGAGCCGAGGATGGATTTGCCGAGGAAGTTCAGTTGTCTGGCTTGCTCCACGGCTATGGTCACATTTCTCACCGCAAGGGGATATTCCATGCGGACATAGATGAATCCTTCTCCGGCGCCGATGGCGTACGCGCCGATGATCATGCCTTCGATAATGCTCTGAGGATTCCCTTCCAAAAGGCTCCGGTCCATGTAAGCTCCAGGGTCTCCCTCATCTGCGTTGCAAATGATATACTTCACATCAGAGTTGGCCTCGCGGCAGATTTCCCATTTTTTGCCGGTTAGAAAGCCTGCTCCTCCCCTTCCCCGAAGCCCCGAAGCCTTGATTTCCTCGATGACTTCTTCTGAGGTCATATCAAAAAGAACTCTGGAAAGAGCCCTGTAGCCATCAAGGGCAATGTAATCTCTGATGTCTGTAGGGTCGATGGATCCGTTATTGCCGAAGATGATGCGTTTTTGCTTTCTATAAAAAGGAACTTCCTTTTCATGGACAACCTTTTTGCCTGTTTTTGGGTCAGAGTAAAGAAGTCTGTCGACAATTTTTTTGTCGACGAGTGTCTTGGCAATGACTTCACGAATATCTTTGAGCTGAACCCTTTGGTAGAAAATTCCATCGGGTTGAATAACGACAATCGGCCCTCTCTCACAAAAGCCATGGCAGCCTGTGGTTCTGACGTCAAAGGTATCCTGAAGGTTCTGTTTTTGAATTTCCTCTTTGAAGCCTTCTGCAACTTTTAAACAGCCGTAAGCATGGCACCCTGTCCCCCCGCAGATTGTGACGCATGTTTTCTGTTCTCGACGGGCTTTCAGAATGCCTTCTCTGATTCTGTCCAGCGGAGTGATGTTAAAATCGTCCATTATCCCCTGACATCCTTTTCTTCTTTCTTGTATTTCTCGATGAGCTTGGTCACACTGCCCATTTTCATCTGACCATAGTAAGCTCCGTCGGTTATCACGATCGGTCCCAGGGCGCAAGCGCCCACACAATTGACAGTTTCCAGAGTGAACAGATTGTCGGCAGTTGTCTCTCCTGGCTCGACCTTCAGTTTCCTCTTGAATTCATCCAAAATTCCTGGAGCTCCCCGGACATGGCAGGCTGTCCCCATGCAAATCGTGACTAGATGCTCGCCCCGGGGCTTGAGGCTAAACGCATTATAAAACGTAAGGACACCGAATATCTCGCTTTCTGAAATTTTTAACTGCTTCGAGATTTGGGAAATGGATTGAGCCGGTATATACCCATACTGTTTTTGGGCCTTATGAAGGAGATGAATGAGCTCTTTCTGATTTCTGTCGAATTTCTCAGCAGCCTTTTCCATGGGATGCAACTTTCACAAAAGGGCAGATATGTCTTTATGCTTGAAGCTAAATCTTTCAGCGATATTCTTCTTGGTAATTTGGCCCTTGTAGACATAAACTCCTCTCGCCAGACATCGACTCCTTTTCAATGTCTCTTCGACTCCAAATTCTCCTATCTCGAGCAAGCAGGGAGCAACCAGATTGGATAAGACCTTGGTCGAAGTCCGGCTGACAGCTGCCGTGATATTGGGAACACAGTAGTGGATAACTCCTTCCTCGACAAAGGTCGGCTGCTCCAGAGTGGTCAAGCGACTTGTCTCGATGCAGCCTCCCTGATCGATGGCCAAATCGATGATGACTGAGCCTTTTCTCATCGTTTTGACCATGTCCCGCGTTATCCAGATCGGAGCCCTTTCTCCTGGAAAAAGCACGGCCCCGATGAGAATATCGGCGATTTTGGTCATCCTTGCCAGGTTGTATTTGCTGGCGAAGAGGGTGATCACCCTGCCCGAAGTCATCTCCTCCAGCTTTCTGAGCTTGTCCATGTCTCGGCCCAAAGCAATGGTGTGTGCGCCGGCTCCGAGCAGGCTTTTGATGGCGCTCCTGGCCAAGACGCCACTGCCGATGACAACAGCAGTTGCGGGCGGAACACTCACCACCCCGCCGATGATCACACCTCGTCCGCCTTGACTGGTCTGGAGATATTGGGCTGAAACAGCCAGACACAACTGGCCTGCAATCTCACTCAAACTCTCGATGAAAGGAAGAACTTCGTTTTCTTCCTGAACGATTTCATAACCGATCATGGTCACTCCCTTCTCGAGAAGAGCTTCCAAAATGTTTTTCCGAGCAATGGCAAGATGATGGAATCCAAACAGGATCTGGTCTTTTTTTACGAGCTGGCACTCCTCCTGGTTCAAAGGTGATATGTTGAGAACGATGTCTGCACGGCCAAAAACTTCGTCTTTGGAGAAAACAATCTTTGCGCCCTGGGCCATATATTCTTCGTTTGCGTATCCAGCCTTCACTCCTGCATCAGACTCGACATAGACCGTATGTCCTTTCTCCACGAGCAAAGACACGCTGCTTGGAGTTAGGCTAAGTCTGTTCTCTATCTTACGGCTTTCGTTCATAACACCGAAGTTCATGCTTGCCTCCTTTGATCGAGAGACGCACTATGATAACAAATAATTTTTATGCGGACAACAGCCGCCCGGATAAAGTCAGCATCCCCGGATAAAGTGAGTATTCTATAAGCGACGGAAAATCGTGTTATGAATCAAGCTTCGCGCCCCGAAAACGCACAAGCAAAATTTTCTTGGGGCTCAAAACTCAGCTACAGGAAAAGCTTCACGTTCAAGAAGAAATAGAGCCCATACAATCCAAGGAGAACCAGTCCCTCTATTTTCCCCAAGCGGCATCCAACCCTCATGCCCACAAGCATAGCGGCCACGATCAGGATCATGAACGGAAATGCAAAATTGATCAGGTCCAGGTCGACTGTGATCGGCCTTGCAACAGAAGAAGCGCCGACAATCCACAAGACGTTGAGGATGTCAGCTCCGAGGATGTTCCCGATAGCAATTTCTCCTTCTCCCTTCAAACTTGCGGCGACGCAAGTGCTGATTTCTGGCAGGGACGTGCCAATTGCAATCACAGTCAGCCCGATGAGCGTTTCTGAAATCGAAAAATGAGACGCAATATGTATTGATGCCCAGATAACAAGGCGGCTGGTGACAATGACCCCGATTATTCCCCCAGCAAAAAAGAAAAGGGATTTTCTCAGCTGGTCCCTTCCGTTTGAAACGTCTTTGCCCTGACTTTCTGTCCTCCTTTTTTGCCTCTGTTCTCTAATGAGAAAGAGAAAGTAGAAGCTCGAAATGAGGATAAAAACAATCCCTTCAAGACGGCCGATGGTTCCATTTTTCGCCAACAAGTAGACAAAAACATCGATGAAAAGAATGAAAGGGCCTATAGATTTCAGCAGGCGACAGTTGACTGGAATGGCTGCCGGAGCCAGAAGAGCTGCCAAAGCGAGGGCAATCCCGTCGTCACAGATGACAGAACCGATGGCATTGCCCAAAGAAATCTCAGGATGGCCAAGAAAGGCAGCCTGGACGGAAACAACAAATTCCGGAGCTGTTGTGGCAAAAGCCACCAGCACGATGCCCGTCACCATCTTGGAAATGTTCAACACCCTGGCTATACGGCAGGCACCTTCCACAAAGAATCCTGCGCTCTTGAACATCAAGGCAAAAGAGACGATCAAAGCCGCAACATAGAGATACATCATGAAATAGGGCTATTTCCTGTGGATGATTTTTCCGTTAAAGATGGTCATCTTAACCTCGGTCTCCTGGATTTCCTCAGGCGGAATTTTAAAAAGATTCCTGCTGAGGACCACGAGATCAGCCAGCTTTCCTTTCTCGATGGAACCCTTGCGATGTTCGGAAAATTCGGCAAAAGCTCCGTTCAGCGTATAAGCCTTGACGGCCTCTTCCAGAGGGATCCTCTGCTCAGGAAACCAGCCTTGGGGATTCTTGCCGTCGGCGGTCTGGCGGGTTACGAAGGCGTAGATGCCAGTCAGTGGGTCGAGGGGAGCGACTGTCCAATCCGAACCTGCAGCAAGAAGAGTGCCTTTATCCACAAGGGATTTGAAGGCATAGGTGGACTGGCAGCGCTTCCTGCCGATTTTCTTCTCTGCCCAGCGGCCGTCATCGATAGCATGGTAAGGCTGAACTGAGGCAATAACCTTGAGCTCGGCCATGCGCTCCATGTCCCGAGGCAGAAGGTGTTGGGCATGCTCGATTCTCCAGCGTCTCTCCCTCTCCCTTTCCTGGGCCATGACCCGCTCAAAGATGTCCAAGATCATGTTGTTCGCTCTGTCGCCGATGGCATGGATGGCCACCTGAAGACCGGCTCGATCCGCTTCCTTGATTCTTCGCTCCATGGTTCCTTCAGGAAACATCTGAGAATGGAGCAGGCCTCTGTTCTGAAGGCTATCGTCATAGGGTTCAAAAAACAAGGCGGTTGAAGACCCTAAAGAGCCATCGACGAACCCTTTCAACCCTCCGATTTTTAAAAAGGCATTGGATGCATCCATTTCCGACCGAACGCTGGAGAGGTTGTCGGCGTTAGCTATGGGGATGTAAAGACAGAGGCGGGCTGTAAGTTTGTGCTCTTTGAGAAGTTTCTCGTAAACATCAAAGTTTCGAACAGGACCCATGTCATGGATTGAGGTCACCCCTCTCTGAACCGCATGTCCCAGAGCCACCTCCCCGGCACGCAATCTTTCTGCAAGAGAAGGCTCGGGAATATGCCTCGTGACAAGCTCCATGGCGGCATCCTTCAGAATACCTGTCGGCTCTCCCGTAACAAAATCTTTGAGAATTTCTCCTCCATCGGGAGAGGGAGTGTCTCTCGAGATTCCGGCGATTTTCATCGCGAGGCTGTTGGCAAGCACCATGTGCCCATCATGCCTGTTGACACAAACCGGGTTTTGGGGTGTGACTGTGTCAATCCATTCTTTCCTGGGGAGCTCAGGAGGTTCGAACTGCTGGTGGTCCCAGTTGCCGTTAAGAATCCAGCTCCCTTTTCCGATCTCTTTAGCCTTGTTTCCAATGCGTGTGACAAACTCTTCCCGAGTTCGGACATCTCTCAACTGAATGCTCAACAGCGAAAACCCTCCGTCCAAGAAATGGGTGTGGCTATCGATAAAACCTGGAAGAACTAAGTCTCCGTTTAAATCGATGGCCTGAGTTTTTTCGCCCCTGAGCTTTTCCGTATCCTTCGAGGCGCCGACAAAGAGAATCTTTTCCCCTTGGATAGCCACAGCTTCTGCCCGGGATTGCGGAGGATTGACGGCCCAGACTGTCCCGTTAAATAAAATGAGGTCTGCCTTGCCTTTTTTTGAGCTTGACTGGCAGGCAAGGCCGAAAATAAAAAACAAAATTAAAAGAAAAGCAGCGAAGCCTTTCATCTCTCCCTCCTCATTCATCCTCGAGAACAAGAGGCGCTTTCTTTTTCAGCTCCTTTTCGCCATCATCGGCCTGGTGTTCTCCGAAAGCTGCAAAAATAGGGTCCCGACTTTCAAGTCTTTTGTCCGGGTCAAGTTCAGTTTTTCCAAAAAACTGGCTTAGCAACGATCGACTCACGCCAGGTGAAGGCTGAGTGGGGAAATTGCTCAGAGCAGTGGATTTATAAAAGCGGCGTGTTTCCGAACTACTCAGCCTGAGCTTGCCATAAATCGATTTTATCAAAATCTTCCGGTATGATAAGCTTGCCTTTATAGTTTTTCCTGATCTCCTCATCGATCTCAGCGAGGGAGAACTCCAATTCCCCGAAAAAATGACAGGGAATAAGACATCTTACTCCCGACTCTTGAGCAAGTTTCCCCAGCTCAAGAGAATGGGTGTGCATAGTATGAAGGGAAGGATATTCTTTGAAATACCGAGAAGGAGCGCTGCAGTCATGAATGAGATAATCGACTTTGTTGGCTTCCCGAAAAAGAGAAGGGCTGGGGGCAGTATCACCTGAGTAAAGCAATTTTTTCTTTTCTTTCTCGAAGAAAAAATGATAGGCCAGGGATGGAGGGCTGTGAGGCACTCTAAAAGCGATGCATTTTATCGAGCCTTCCAGCTCAAAGAGCTCTCCCGGCTTCAGGACGACAAATTCGATCCTTGTCTTGATACTCCTATCCTGGAGATGAAAGAGATTTAGAAAATTATTACAGAAATCGACAGTCTCTTTTGAGCCCATAAGGCGGATAAGGCAATCTTCGAGCATCAGGCTGTGGACAAAAGACGGCAAGCCATAAATATGGTCGGGATGAATATGGGTGATCAGAATCGAGTTAACTCTTTGTGGATCAAAGTTAAGCTTTTTTATCTTCTTAATGACACAGCCGGGGCAGTCGACCAAAATCAAAGCTCCATCCTTATGGATGATAAAAGACGTGTTGTCCCTCTCTTCAGTTGCCACAGAACCTGCTGTTCCTAAAAAACAGACCTCAAGCATCCTTCCCTCATCGAAACATGAGTCCTTTATAAATAAAATTTTCTGTAAAATCAACTCATAACTAAAAGATTTTAGCTTTCTTCTTCCATGTTGTGATCCGAATCAGAAATTCCTTGAACGATCTCGGAAAAAGAATAATTTGAAAAAATCTTCAGACCTCAATTAAAATGTAAAAGAGGTCGAACGGTGAAAAAAAGAGGTTGATCGATCTACTCAAGAATCGTCAAAACACGACTGAAAAACCGAGGACGAAGTGAGAGGAAAGGAGAAAAGATGATCAACGCCACTCAGATGAGAAAAGGAATGGCCATAAAGCTGAATGCGGAAATCTACAAAGTGCTCGAAGCTGTCCATATCGCTCCCGGCA
Organism: uncultured Eubacteriales bacterium; assembly: GCA_964550165.1. Classification (GTDB taxonomy): domain Bacteria; phylum Acidobacteriota; class Aminicenantia; order Aminicenantales; family Aminicenantaceae; genus CAZJYC01. The sequence goes on along the minus strand of CAZJYC010000003.1, from coordinate 38,207 downwards.
ATTGGAGGGCCATGGTGCAAACAAAACTTCGGAATCTCAGAGATCATACTCTTCTGGACTACAGGTTCCGCTCCAACGACCGCGTCGAGCAGGCTTTCCTGGAAAAAGTTGAGATGGAATATCTCTATCAGAGCGGGGATGACTACATCTTCATGAACCTTGAAAACTACGACCAAATCAAACTTTCTAAAGAAACGATTGAGGATGCCCTTCCCTATCTTGTTCCCAACGTTGTTTTTTCGGTTGAAATGCACGAAGGAATTGCTGTCGCGATAGAGCCTCCGATAACTGTGGATTTAAAAGTCGCAGAGACAGAACCTTTCCTCAAGGGGGCCACCCAATCTGCCAGCAGCAAGCGTGCAGTGCTGGAAACAGGCCTCACCGTCAACGTCCCTCAATTCATCAAAAAAGGAGACCTTGTCCGGATCGATACAAGAGAAAATAAATATTTGGAGAGAGTCAAAGGATAAAAAAGCCTAAAAAGTCTCCCTGTAAACGCCAACGTTGCCTTGGCTGTCCCTGACTCTGATTGTGATCATGTTCTCCATGCCCGGGGAGAGGGTCACAGCTAATTTGAAGCTCTCCTGCTTTGAGTCACAGATTCCATCTTCGGGAAAAACGCTCTGCCACTCATTCGGCCGGATAAGATACTGGACCTCCTCGATGCGGGAGAAGGAATCCTCGGCTTGAAAAGTCACGATCAGCCTATTCTTATCTTTTGTGGCCTGGAAATTCTTGATAACGGGAAGAGAATTGTCAATGACCAAAGGCTGGCTGATTTTATCCGATTCGAGCTCCATGCCCGCAGGGTTAGAAGGACTATCACTCGCTACGATTTTCAGAAAATAGACACCGTCAGGAAAAGAAACCGTGTCAAAGGCGTAAATTGTCTCTAACCATTTTTCTTTTAAAACTCGCCATTGGCTTTCATCTTCTCTCTTCATCTGGATGGAAAAGAGAAGCCTGTCGCCATTCTCATCATCCGCATCCCAGGTCAGGGTCTGGAAGCCTTTTCTCTGGATTTTTTTCGCCACGGCCAGGGTGACATCTTTATCCTTAGTCTTTGCCTGATCGGAGGCATCCACATCCAGCCCCCATATGACTTCCTGTGGCTCTGGAAGTTTCAAATAGACTTCATTGGGAGCGAGGAGCTCCAGTTTGGTGATAACCGGCGCTACATTAGCCTGGAGGTAGAAAAGAGAGATTCTGGTGAGAAGAGGAGAGATTTTCCCAGCTTGAGTCTTAAACATGCCTTTAAACTGGATGTAGCGGGATTTGGGGCTCAAAATCTTTTCCCCTTCCTTTTTTTGATAAGGGGGAGACCAGTCACTCCAAGTCTCGTTGGGCTCGCTGGAATTTCCGCAGCGTGTTTGAAATTGGAGAGTTGTCCCCGCAGGAACCTCCGCCTCCCATTCTATTCTTCCCCAGGAGGAGACAGTCCGGGTGTCCATAACCTGACTGAGATACTCTCCGCTGAGGACCTGCTCGGGATATAGAGCACTCAAGCTGCAGGGATTGTTGGCGAGCACATAAATTCTTGAACGGAAGGGAATAAGATAATAAATCTGCTCTGACTTCTTCTGGAGGAGGAGAGAGATTTTTTCATATTTGTCAAAAGCATAAACCCTCCCCAGGTTTCCTGTCCCGAATATAAGCTTTTTCTCAGCTTCGTTCCAGAGCAGGCTGTAAACCAATTCTTCATCAGAACTCCAGAGTCTCTTGGCCATTCCTTCCGGATCTATCCTATAAAGAGCGCCCGGCTGCTTCTGGACGGGGATTAAAGAAGGAATCTCCGGGGCTCCAGCCGCGGACGCCGAGACAGTCACAGCGACCTCTGTCTCAGTTCTCACAGGAGAGACGATCTCCTCTCTCTTGGGCTTGATCACAATCCCACTGGCTGCAGCGTAAATATTCCCTTCCCCATCGAGGGCAATGCTCTTTATTTCTTCATACGGGGACTCAAAAAGGACAGAAGCCCTTTTCCCCTGCTGGATTCTGTAGAGAATTCCTTGGCCGCCGCTTCCAGCGAGAAGATTCCCGTTCTTGTCCATCTGCATGCAGAGGATGTGATTTTCCTCAGCCTTGAGGATTAAGCGGCCTTCTCCCTGTTGGTTTATCTCATAGATCCCGCCGTTCTCACCGACTGCCGCCAGCAACGCGCCTTTTTCGTTAAAGAGCAAATCCCAGATATACTTCTCCCGGGGATCAAAGAAAAGGTCACCTTTGTTCTTGTCCGTGATTTTATAAATCTTCCCGTTAGGCGAGGTTCCGGCATAGAGATTTCCCTTTTTGTCCATGGCGAGACAGTAAATATCCATCTCCGGGACTTGAAAATAAGCCTCTGGCTGGCCGCCCTTGCTGATTCTGTATATTTTCCCTCCATGGCCTGTGCCAACGAAGATAACGTCTTCCGAAGTGATGAGGAATGACAGATAAAATTCCTCGGCCGGCCCCTCTATTTTTTCTTCTTTAGGAGAAAGGGAAAGAATTCCGCCGTAGGAAACCGAGATTCCATCAAATTTCCCTTTTAAAAATTCATCTTTGCCTCGGATTTCCCATTTTTGCGGAACAACTCCTTGAAGAGCCTGAGTCAAGATGACCAGCACACTGAAAACGGCAACCCATACTTTTTTCATTCCCCTTATCTCCTATTTCTTGATTTTAATCGGAATGACGACTGCTCCCTTGAAGACATCAGGAACGACCATTTGATATTCGCTCAGCGTGGATCTGGTGAGCTCGATAGGATTGGATGTTGCAGCCCTGGGAGAGGAAAACATGGACTTCATGGTCGGAGGCAAATTTGGCATTTCTTCGCCTTTGAGAAACAGCCCGGGCTTGGAGGCGATGATTTTGAAATAAATGCGGTTATTTTTCCTGAGATTACTCAAAATCCTGATCAACTGGTCCAAGCTCCGTGGGACAAACGCTCCAATCCTGTACTGACTCATCTCTATCCGATGCATGGATTCTGCATCAGCAACAACAAGATTGAATTCAGAACCCGAGGGAAGATTGGGAGCATAGAGCTGGACTTCTTGGACCACATTTTCTCCCCTGAATGTCCGATAGTAAATCTTTATCTGTATCCTCTCACCAGGAGAAACTTCGTATCTATCCAGCAAGACTTTTTCCAGGTAGGAAAATTTTGCCTCTTCAGAAGAGTCGATCGCTAGGTCGATCCGGTTGATGCCCACTTCTTTAAACTCATTATTTGTCAGCAAATAAATAACCGCTGTCAAAAGGTTTGAGATGTTCCTGACAGAGTTATCAAAATTCCCGGAAAAAAGGTCTTCCAGATGAACACTCTGAGCGTTATCGAGGTAGATATTCCCGTTGAGCTCTAAAGAAAGATCACCGATCGCTCTCTCTTCTGCCGAGAGAACACTCATGACTGCGATGTTGACCAGAAAAGGCGTTAAAATCTTATCCCTGACAACTTTGACCTTGAAATCCTTCAGGCCGCTTCTTTCGTCCAGGATGGTGATGTTGACCGGGACTAAGTGGGGCAACTTTCCGATCTCGCCAAAAAGTCCGGAGGCACGATCTTGAGAAAATCTTCCGATAGTCATGTCTGAAGAGGCGATCTTGAATGACGTGGAAAGGTTAGGGATGACCGTTATCACCTTTGCCTTGGTCATGGCATAATCCACTGCACCCAAATTGTAGACAGGATGACCAAAGGCCAAGACTTTACTCCCATCCACATGGGTCACAGTCCCGAGGAAAGCAGCGTTCATATCTCCTTCGACCAGTTGAATGGCCACCGGGTCGCCGCCTTGAAGGGAGAGATCTGGAGGAGAGATTTTTTCCAGAGTTTGTGCGGAAAAGCCGCCTCTCACCGGATTAAACCCGAGCTTTGCGAAAAAAAGCTTGGCTCTCTCGAAGGCCTGAGAAGAAAATCCGTTGAACACGAGGGGAACAGTTAAAGGGACGAAGGCTTGCCCTTCAAAGAAGAAAGAAGACTTGGAGAGGAAGAATTCTTTGTTGGCTTCGAAAAGCTCTTCCAGGCTTAAGTATTTTTTTACAGGAAGAGGTGAAGAAAACGACGATCGGGGGACTTCCGTTCCCGGAATTGCCAGCATCTCCCCGATAGGCGTCAGGCCGGCAATGGCTTCCTTGGTGAAATTTCCAAAGCTGTAAGCAACTGCTCCGACGAGCTTGCCTTCGATATAGACCGGGCTTCCGCTCATTCCTTGGATGACGCCTGTTTTATCCAAAAAATTGCTGCTGAGTTTGGCGATGATGATACTCTTCTTTGGCTCCACATTCCGAAGAACCCCCAGGATTTCAACATTGAATTCCTCGACTTTGCTTTCGGCGAAAACAGTCCTCCCCTTCCCTTTCATTCCTGCCTTGACCTGGTCTAAAGGGAGGACGGTGATGGACGCTTCAACTCCGCTCAAGCTCATGCCGATGAAGATAAAAATTGTGAGTATTTGTCCAATTATTCTTCTCATTGTGATTCCATTCATGGCGACTGGGAATTTCTGAAAGTCACGAGGCTAATGTTTCTCTTTTTATTTTATTATCCCCAGCTGCTTACCGCATTTCTCGAAGCTGGCCAGCACGGTCTCAAGCTCCTCGTCGGTGTGTGTGGCAGAATAGCTGGTTCGAATAAGGGATTGTCCTTTGGGAACAGCAGGATAAATCACAGGATTTGTAAAAATGCCATCTTCTCTGAGGAGCTTCCAGAGCATGAAAGTCAGCTCATCGTTTCCGATAATAAGGGGAATAATCGGGGTTTCTGTTTGTCCTGTTTTGTAGCCCATGGCCTCGAATCCGGACTTCATCTTCCTGGTGATTGCCCACAGCTTCTCTCGCCTCTCGGGCTCGTTTTCAATAATGTCGAGTGTGGCCAGAACTGCTGCCACCGAAGCGGGCGTGATGCTGGCGCTAAAAATCAGAGAGCGGGCAAAATGTTTGATGTAGGATATCACCTTTTTCTCCCCAGCCACAAACCCGCCCAGCGAAGCAAAAGATTTGCTGAACGTCCCCATGACCAAATCGATATCGACTTCCACTCCAAAATGTTCAGCTGTTCCTCTTCCGTTCTTTCCCATGACCCCTATCCCATGAGCATCATCAACCATAATCCTGGCGTTGTGTTCTTTGGCAATCTCGACAATCGCGGGCAGATTGGCCAGGTCGCCTTCCATACTGAAGACCCCGTCAACGACAATCAGTTTTCCAACCTCATCACCCAAAGAGGAAATGATTCTCTCCAAGTCCTCCATGTCATTGTGTTTATATTTATAAACATCGCCGTAAGAAAGGCGGCAGGCGTCGACAATGCTGGCATGGACTATTCGGTCTGTGATGACAGCATCTCCTCTGCCAATAAGGGTTGATATAATTCCCTGATTTGTTTGAAACCCTGTGCTGAAGGCAAGGGCTGCTTCCCTATTCATAAACTTGGCCAGCCGTTTTTCAAGCTCCACATGAATATCCAGCGTTCCGTTCAAAAATCTCGAACCGCAGGTGGCCACGCCATATCTTTCGACAGCCTCTTGGGCAGCTCTCATCACCCGGGGGTGGTTGATCAGACCAAGATAATTGTTCGACCCAACCATGATCATCTCCCGACCGTCAACCTTAACCTTATTCCCCTTGACCTCCTGGATGGGCGTGAAATAGGGATACATCCCGATGGCCATCGCTTCTTCGGCGCGTGTGAAGTTATAACATTTGTCAAAAATCTCCACCCTATCCTCCTTTCCTATAAACTCTCAACAGCCTTACGATTTCTGCTCATTCTCCCAAGCAAGCCTCCAATTAATCCGATTGACCCCAGCTGGTTATTGGCATAAAATTTCTTACGATGAAGGTCTTTGTCACTGGAGGAACTGGATTTATCGGGAGCCATCTCATTGAATTCTTGATCAAAAAGGGCTTTGAAGTATTCGCGCTTATCCGTGACATCAAAAATCCAAAATGGCTAAAGGGACTCAACATCCATTTCTTGAGAGGAGATCTCCTCTCCATCCCTTCTCTTCCGGTTGATCTGGATTATGTCTTTCATGCTGCAGGCCTAACCAAAGCTTTCCAATTGGCTGAATATTATACAGTAAATCAACACGGAACAGCAAGCATCTTACAGGCTTTGTATTCTCAAAAGATTTATCCCAAGAAAATAATTTACCTCAGCAGTCTAGCAGCCGTTGGCCCGACTGCTGATGGCCATCCTATCCAGGAGAGCGATCTCCCCCATCCCCTCACACCCTACGGCAAGAGCAAATTAATGGGTGAGATTGAAGCCCTAAAGTTCAGAGATCTCTATCCCGTCGTTATTCTAAGAATCGCGGCCGCTTTTGGGCCAAGGGATAAAGATTTTCTCGGATATTTTAAGCTGGTCAAGCGAGGCATTCTCGGTTCTCTTGGCTCTGAAGAAAGGATTGTCAGCATGTGCTATATCAAAGACCTCGTCGAAGCCCTTTATCTCTGTGCCCAAAAAGAGATAATGAGCGGGGAGATATTCAACATCGCAGACCCTCATCCTTACATCTGGGATGATATCGGCAGAGCTACAGGGCAGGCCCTCGGTAAAAAATTAATAAAGGTGAATGTTCCTATTCCGCTTGTCTATCTCGGGGCTGTATTTTCCGAACTGGGCAACAGGATCACCCGCAGGCCGGCTGTCATGAATAGGCATAAGTTCAGAGAAATAAGTCAGAAATGTTGGATTGCAGATACCCGCAAAGCTAAGGCTCAATTGTCTTTTCAGACCCATTCCTCCCTCCAAGATGCCATTCAAGAAACCATAGACTGGTATCTCGAAAACAACTGGCTTTAATTCCGCGGACTCTGTGATCCTTAAACAGAATGAAGCAAGAAGACCGGATTTATTTACGGATGGAGAAAGGGGCCGAAAACTTTGCCGCGCTCTTCAAGCACCAGACTTCTTCCTTGGAACAGGCAAAATATTTAATTTTTCCCTCAAGCTGATGGTTGCCCTGCCTTGCTTTTGGCTGAACAGTAAAAGAGATTTCAATCGGCTTTTTGAGGTTTAAGTATTCCTCTCCATTTTCTTCCAAAATTTCAATTTTCAAATCAGAATCGGTGTAGGAATTTTTGGCGAAGAGGAGCTCAGGACAAGGATCGAATTCAACGATGAAGAACGGTTGTGGGATGATGATAATGCCCTCTTGGATATCGAGCTTCAGAATGACTTTTCCTTCCTTACCCTTAGATAGATTTTTCGGAATTAAAGACGCCTCAATTTTTATAAGATCTTCTTCAGCAAAACCAATCAGGAAGAAAATTGAGATGAGACCAATAAGAAAAATTTTTTTCTTCAAAGCTTTTTTACAATCCTTTCTCTCTCAAATGGATAATATCACCTGCTCGGCGTTGCGTAAAGGAAAAAAGGCGCCTGTCCCTTTTTTTGAAATTATGCTTTATTTTTGCCATTTCATTTATTATAATCTATCGCACTTATTATGAACATTCGTTCGATCATCACAGGAATAGGTCATTACATTCCCCCTAAGGTTGTCACCAACTTCGACCTCGAAAAGATGATAAATACCAGCGATGAATGGATCCGGCAGAGGTCGGGAATCGTTGAAAGGCACCATGTCGAACCAGGCGTGGGAACTTCGGATTTGGCCTACGAAGCAGCCCTAAAGGCTATCGAAGACGCCAAAATCGATAAACGACAGATAGACTTTATTATCGCCGCCACCCTCTCTCCAGACCATTATTTTCCTGGAATCGGAGTTCTGGTCCAGGCCAAACTGGGCCTTTCCGGAATCGGAGCCCTCGACGTCAGGAATCAGTGCACGGGTTTCATCTACGCCCTCTCCGTGGCTGACCAATACATCAAGACTCGAACCTACAAGAAAATCCTGGTTGTGGCCGCTGAGGTTCAATCCTCCAATCTGGATTTCACGGATGAGGGAAGAGACATGGCTGTTCTCTTCGGAGATGGAGGCGCTGCTGTCATTGTTGAACCCAACGGAAAAAATGATGGAAGAGGCATTCTCTCCACACATCTCTTTTCCGATGGACGGTTTGCTTCTGAATTATGGATGGAAAAGCCAAGCTGCCGAGATAATCCAAGCTTTTCTGATGAGATGATTCAAAAGAGGAGATTCTATCCGAGGATGAACGGCCGGAATGTCTTCATCAATGCCTGTGAGAAAATGCCTGAATCCGTGAGGATAGCTCTTGAGCACAACAACCTCACCGTTGACGATGTCGACCATCTCATTCCCCATCAGGCCAACGATAGAATCTCGTTGATGGTGGCCAAGAATCTCAAAATTCCAGTGGAAAAGGTGATCAGAAACATTGACCGCCTCGGCAATACAACAGCTGCTTCCATTCCTATTGCTCTGGATGAAGCTCTGAAGGCGAAGAGAATAAAAGAAGGTGATATTATCGTCCTCACAGCTTTTGGTTCTGGCTTCACTTGGGGGTCGGCCGTGATCCGCTGGTAAGCTCAAAGCCCAAGGTTTAACAGTATGACCCTTAATAAGTCTGTATAGATTAATAAAAATAAATGACTTATAATAAATACATTAAGTGCCACATAAGTATGGAAAAATAAAAACAGAGGAGGATTCAATGAGGAAAAGAGCCATTCCGCTCGTCATCGTTCTGTTTGCGTTTTTGAGCGCGGGCCTGCTTCTCTCTCAGAAGAGTAATGAGGATAGCAAATTCCAAAAGACAGTCGAAGCGTATCTTGACGCTTTCTGGAAGTTCTATCCCTCAGCCGCGACCCTGGCTGGCTATCAAAGGTATGATGGCAAGCTCGAAGACCTAAGCAGCAAAAATCTTGATAAACGCCATGATGAACTGGATACTTTTAACCAAGAATTCGTGGCCAAGATCAACAATTTCAATCTTAGTCCTGAACTCCAAATCGACCATGAAATTATCCGTGATGCTCTGGATTATGAGCTGCTGAGGCATGAAAGTCTTGTCCCCTGGGAATACAATCCAATTTTTTACAATGACATCTTCACCCAGTGCGTCCGCAGCCTCTTGATCAAGGATTTTGCTCCGATCGCAGCCAGAGCCAAGAATGCGGAATTAAGACTGAAGGAACTGCCGAGGTTAATCAAACAGGCCAAAGAAAATCTGAAAAATCCTCCTCAACTCTTTACAGAAACAGCCATCAAACAGTTCGAGGGAATATTGGAATTCTACACCAAGGACCTTCCTCAATTGCTCGAACAAGTTCCGGCAGACATTAAACCTAAGCTCCAGGACAACCTGGGCAAAGCCATTTCAGCTTTGGAAGATTACAAGAACTTTCTCACAAATGAGCTTTTTCCCAGGTCTACAGGAAACTTCCGACTCGGGCCAGAAATTCATAAAAAGCTTCTTACGATCACCCTTCAGAGCAACATAGCTCAAGAGGAGCTTATCGGCAGAGCCACTGCAGATTTAAACAACATCATCAAAAGAGAAATGGCGAGCGTCTGCCTTGGCCTTTTCAGAATCATGTATCCGAACATCAACATGGACCAGTTGACCGCCCAGCGGGGTGAAGAAGAAGCGAGAAATATCTTTATTAAAGGCGTCCTGGATAAGATGAAAGTTGACCATCCGACAAGAGATACGTTCATCGACAAGATTAAAACTAACGCCGAAGAGATTAAAACCTTTCTCACAAGCCGCGAGCTTATCGACCTCCCTCAGGAAACACTCAACATAGAACCCATGCTGCCTGAGCTACAAGGAATAACCCTGACCAGGCTTATTCCCCCTGGACTCTACGAGACATCAGGCCCTTATACTCTCGAAATAGCGCCCCTCCCCGCCGATTGGAGCGAAGAACAGGCGAATTCATTCCTCGAAGAATACAACGATTACTTCCTTCCTTTCTGGACCACGCAAAAGGTCTATCCCGGCCAGTTTGTGCCTTTATTTTTCAGCCGAAAATATCCCTCTCGCGTCAGAAATCTCTATCCGAACATGCCCCTGATCAGAAGCTGGCCGATCTATGTCGAAGAGTTGCTGTTGACTTCAGGCTTCAAGAACTACGACATGAAACTGCGTTTGCAACAGCTTAAACTCCAGCTCAGGGCGGTTGTCGATTTTCAGCTTGAAATTAACGTCCACCAAGGCGGAATGACCAAAGAGCAATTCATCTCCTATATGATAGGAAAGGGATTTGCCTCTCAGATTGAAGCTGAAAGGAAATGGAACCGCATCATCCTTAGCCCCTGTGATTCGGCTTTCGATTATGCGGGCTTAAAGGAAATCCAGGATATTGAAATAGAGTACAGAAAAATCAAAGGAGAAGCTTTCAGTCCCAAGGAATTTTTGAATAAACTGCTCAGCTTCGGAGCCTTGCCTCTCCGCAGCCTGAAAACCAAGGTGTTACAGCAGTAATTTGTCTTTTGACCTGTCAAAAAATAATCCAAGGAAAGGGATCTCTCCTTCGACCGGATTTTCAATCCCCATGAGGGCAGGAAGCTCTAAACCCGTTCTTTGCTCCTGCTCCCACCAGCCTTACTTCTGCTCACCGCTCCTAAGTTCTCCTGATCTTTATCTTTCTTGCTGACGACAAAAATGATACCATCTCTCGTCGACTCTCATGCCCATCTGGACATGGAAGAATTTGACAAAGACAGGAATGAGGTTGTGGAGAAAGCCTTCGAGCAAGGGATCATAGCCATTCTCTGCCCTGCCGACCTTTCCCAGCCGCAGAGTCTCCAGACCACTCTCGACCTCATCGAGAACCACGAAAATCTGGTCGCTGCTGCCGGGGTTCATCCCCATCAGGCCAAGTCGTTCAATCGCGAACATGCCCAAAAAATTGAGGACTTAGCCGGAGGAAAAAAAATTAAGGCTGTGGGCGAAATCGGCCTAGATTTTTATTATCATTTCTCCCCAAAGCCGGAGCAGGAGCAAGCGTTTCGGCACCAGCTCTGTCTTGCTCAAGAATTGGCGTTACCCGTAGTTGTCCACAGCCGGAATTCGGGCCAAATGCTGGCTCAGGTTGTGGAAGAGGAAAACTTCACCAGAGGAGGCGTTCTCCACTGCTTCACAGAAGACTGGAACTTGGCGAAACGAATGATGAACCATAATTTTTACATTTCCTTTTCCGGAATTCTTACCTTTCCCAAAGCTCATCTTTTAAGGGAAGTCGCCAAAAAAATACCCCTGAACAGGCTCCTGGTTGAAACCGACTCTCCCTACCTTGTTCCTGTTCCTTTTCGAGGTGCAAAAAAGAGAAACGAACCTGCTTATCTTGTGGAAATCGCCAAAGTCCTTGCTGAGCTGAAAAATGTCTCGCTGGATGAGCTGGCTGAGTCAACCACGCAAAATTTTGAATCTCTTTTTTCATTTGAAATTAAAATATTGCAGTGCTAAGATAAGGGCGCTCATGAATGGAGTGGATAAAAAATATTTCAAAGCTCATATAAGCAAAAATCTAGAGCTCCGGAACCTGTATCGCAATATCCTTCAAGACTTAGAAGAGGTTGAGGAGAAACTCAAACTTTTCTCCCGCTCATCGAACAAACTCATCTCTGAAGTCAGCACTTATCTCTTTCAAGAGAGCGGCAAAAGGATCCGGCCTGCGCTTGTTGCCCTCTGCTCCAAATTGCTTGGCTATGCAGGAAAAGAACATATCCTCATGTCAGCCCTGGTTGAAACGATTCACACGGCCAGCCTCACCCATGACGACATCATCGACAATTCTCCAATGAGGAGAGGAAAAGAGTCCGTTCATGCCCGATGGGGTCCGAACATCACAGTTCTCTTAGGAGATTATCTCTATATAAAGGCGCTCGGTCTTTCCATGAGAAGCGAGCATCAAAAAATCAGTCAGATTCTCACGGACATTTCCGCCAGAATGATCGAGGGAGAGTTGAATGAATATTATAACAGCGGAAATCTGGATATGGTTGAGAATGATTATTTAAACATCATCGAAAACAAGACTGCCTCGCTCTTCTCCGCTTCTTGCCAAATCGGAGGAATCCTGGCCAATGCCTCGGAAAAGGAGGAACTTTATCTGGTCAATTACGGCACAAACCTGGGAATGACTTTTCAGATCGTAGACGATCTTCTGGATTTCACAGGGGATGAAAAAATCCTGGGAAAGCCTACCCTCTCCGACCTCAGCGAAGGCCGCATCACTCTGCCCTTAATCTACACTCTCAACAATGATGGCAGAGCCAACCGAAAACGCATCGTCGAGATTCTAAGGCAAAAAAACCTTGGGAAGGATTCCATGGATGCGATTCTTAAAATCGTTAAATCCAACGGCGCTCTGGACTACACTTACAAAAAAGCCGAGGAATTTTCTATCAAATCCAGAGAAGTCATTTCGCAATTCCCGGAGTCCGTCCACCGAGAATCTTTGAATCTTCTATCTGAATACGTCCTGGCCCGGAGTAAATAAAAGAATTTTCTTAATTTGTGCTCGTAGATCAGAAATTCATGAACTCCACATAAAAACCGCTCAAATCGTTCAATGCCGAGAGAATAGCGCCCAAAGCAGCAAAAAATAGAACCAAAAGCGGAATCGGAAGAGCTATTGATGGTTGAAATAGAAATCAAACTCAGAATTGATGACATAACGACAATCAGAAGAAAAATCGAACAGCTCGACGCCAGACTCGATAAAGTGCGCTATTTTGAAGAGAACACACTTTACGATTATCCCTCACAGGCCCTTTACCAAAAGCGGCAAGCCCTAAGGCTTCGCAAAATCAAGAATAAGACTTTCTTGGCCTTTAAAGGGGCTCCTCAACAATCCAGAAAATTTAAAATCAGAGATGAGTTTGAAACCGAAGTCAAAAACGAGAAACAGATGAAACATATATTAAAGTCCCTGGGTCTTGTTCCAGTCTTCGGTTATAAAAAATGGCGGACTGTTTATCGAAAAAAACGCCTGAAAATATGCCTGGATGAGCTGCCGATCGGAAATTTTATCGAACTTGAGGGCGAAAGGAAGGATATAGTCAAGTTTGCCAAATCCTTGGGCGTTTCGAAAAAGGAGTTTATCAAACTGGATTATATCCAGCTTATGAAAGAAGGGATGAAAAAAACGTAGGAAGGCAAAAAAAGCTATTCTTCTTTCTCTGCGTCCTCATCTTCCTCTGACTCTTCATAGTACTCTTCGGGTTCTTCCTCCTCTTCTTTCTCTTCTTTCTCCTCTTCCTCCTCTTCCTCCTCTTCCTTTTCTTCCTTTTCTAACTGCAACTCTTCCTTTTCGTTAGAGCCTGGTTTAGCTTTTTCTTTTTTAATTTTCTTTTTCGCTTTCGCCCGACTTTCTTCTTCGGCTTCTTCCTCGCCTCCGATGACTTCTCCGATGAAGCCATTATCTTCCGGCTCATGCATCTCTTCAGCTTTTGGCTCGACAATGTCATAGCCCACTGTTCCCATTCGAACTTCTTCCTGAGCGATGCGTATCGGATTCCTGGACTTGGTTTTTATTCTGGGCTTATCTCCGTGCAATAACTGTTTCGCCCTTTTTGAGGCCAGAATGACAAATCTGAATTTGCTGTCTATTCCGTTGTCCTTGCTCAATGAATTTTATCTCCTCGCATCTTGCTTCTCATAACACATTGTCAAGGCGAGAGACCAAAGGGAGTATGGCTATATCTTATTTGATGAGATAGCCACGCTCCCTTCAGGAGCTCGCGACGACTTGGTCGGATTGCAACTTGGCTCCGCTCCTCGCGATGACACAGCAATTTTTACCTTTACATTAGTTCATCTAAAATAACAGAAATTCGAAAGAAATTCAATGGATTTGGGATTCTTATGGCATGTCTAATACTCGACAACAATATCATCGGATGTGTTAAAAGCCCTGTCCCTGCCGGCTGAAACCAAGCGGAACTTCTCATCCGACACCTTATCATACCTTATGGCAGTTCCCCAGCTATCGACATTCGCTCCAGGCAATGAATGAAGTGACCTGAGCTCCTTGAGACTATCCGGCGTCCTCCCCTCTTGAGCCATAAAGGAAACGACCGTTTTCTCCAGGCCGGCCATATTGACCTTGGTCAGGTCAACCTCAGCCTGCCTGTAGGCCTTGACTTCCGGAACCGTCTTTTCTTTTCCTGACTTGGCCACCCAGATCAGGAAGACTATGGCGCAGGAGACTATAAATACCGCCACGAATCCTTTAATTTTCATTTTTTCAGCCTTAAAAGAATTTAGTCAATTTTACCTTTTTTGCTTCTTTTTTTCAACGGGATGATTAGCTGCAGGAGCATTTCAGACTCCGTCGTTTGAATAATCGTTTATCAAAAAATTGGAAATGCTAATATTAGCTGGAAAGAGAAAAGTTGATGCCAGCCTGAGCCGCAGAGGGGGATGCCTGCTTCAAGATACAAAACCCAGAAGTCCTCAGACGACAACGAGAAATGCTGTATGTCTTTGAATCCGCCGGCTTGAGCGTTTTAGAATCTAAAAATAAACCCTGCCAGAGCGGTGTAGATGATTTGAGGCTCGTCTGGCGTAGCGATGTAAAGATAACGGACGCCAAGCATGATCCCGCTCGATTGAGAAAGGTAGAGGTCAAGACCGAACCCTCCAAAGCCCGCTGGAAAAGACTTTTTTCTTGGATCAGGAGGCTCGACGATCGTCTCATAACCAAGCCGGGAGACATAGCTCTTTGTCTCTGTATCCAGATAACGGCAGAATCCACCACCGCCATTAAGGTAAATTTTCATCAAGCGGTTTCTGACAACGCTGAATCCCAGCGTGACCAGCCCCAGAGCATATTTATAAGTATCTATTTCCACTGTGTCGCCATCCGAAGGGTCAGTCTGAGTGGCTTTACCGCTAAAATTGTAATGTCCCTCAAAGCCGATAAAGATGGCTTGACCGAAGGTCAGCCCAAATCCTATGCCATAATTTTGATGGGAAGCCGTAATAGGAAAATCGTTTTCACCTTCCACATAGTCTGATGCCGTGCCAGAGGCGCTTAGGAAGTTCCCCTTGCCGAAAAGATGAAATTGAGTTTCGGAGTAGGCAAAGACTGAAACCAGAAAAAGGCCATAAAAAATCAAAACGCTTTTTATCCGCCTCATGGCCCAGAACCTTCCTAAAACTTTCCTTTCCCTTTTTTCACGTTGAGAACTCTCAACGTCACATTCTCAAAATCTTCGAAGACACCGTCCGTGACAGAAAATCTTATGGTGTATTCTCCGGATTGCGTATGGGTTGGCGTCCAGAAGAACAATCCTGTGTCTGTATCGAAGCTGGCTCCCAGGGGTAAGGGAGAAGCAGTAAAAGTCAGAAGATCGCTATCAGGGTCCGAGGCTTCAAGCTGAATCGTGAGTTTCTGGCCTTCTTTGATTGTTTGATTCTCCAGGCTTATCTCAAAGAGCTCTGGCGGCCTGTTATTGATCGTAATCCCCCAGAGCTTCAGGACCCACATTCCTGTCCCGCAGGTTCCCATTTTTATCCTGAAGTATCCGTCGTTCCCCCAGCCAGCTCCCCATGAATTTTTGCAAATCCAACAGCCTGCCTCCTCATTGTAACCGACGAGGACTACAGCGTGAGTCCCCTCATAATGGGCGCCAACCGTGGGCTCGTAAATGCCGCTGTCATAAAAATAAAAATCATTAAAAACTTCCATGTAAAAAGAAAGGGGGCCGTCCTGAAGGGCGATCTTGATCGCCTCCTCGCTGACGGCATTCTGTGTCACCCAGCCCCAATCCGTGATTTTTGACAGTCTCCGAATCCAATCCGGACATTTGAAACAAGGGTCATCCTGGGCAATATAGGGAAAACAGTCTTCAGTAACGATACCGTTTCCCCTGATGTACTCTGCTGCTAACGACGGCGAGCCGCCGCCGCAGCTCCCGGCTCCCGAGCAAGAGAGCAGGTCTTGCTCGGAAAAATCAGGAAACATAAGGGCAAGGCTTGACAGATTCTCCGAGCCGGTGAAATCCTGGCCGGATGGAGTAGAGGGACTTTTTTGATAGTTTTCGGTGACTATCTCTGGGAAAGCGATAAAAGGAGATTTTAGCTCGAAATAATAAGAATCCAGAGCCCTCTGGTTGAATACGCTCGGCGGCAGATTGAGAATAAAGTTGATAAAATTGAAGCTAATCGTCGGCAGCGCAATTACTTGACCAAAAGAAAAGAGATGGCTATCCTCAAAAAGATCGGGATGCTGAAGACCAAGGTCAAATGTTGTCCCAAAAACATAGGGATTAGGCTTTGAAAAACCAAAATTATCTTTGGACCGAGGCACCTTTTCCCCTGCAGGGGAAAGCACAGTCTCTGGTAGGCCTTTTTCGACATTGTACACGGCCTCCATAGCTCCGACGATGGAAAAAGCCCAGCAACTGCCACAGTGTCCCTGATCCTTCACCGTGGTCATATAGTTTCCGCCGTCTTCGAGTCTCCAATCCAGGACAGCCTGAATCTCCTTTTTTTTCTCGAGCTTAACGAATTTTTCCGGTTCCTCATACAGGGGAACAAAATATCCCAGCCTCATCCGTCTTTCCTCAGGAGAGAGCTTGCTCATCGAGGTTTCGTCGGCTTGCCACTTCAATCCCTGCATTTTGATCTTTTGGTTGATGCTATCGATTTCACTCTGGGTGGAATTCTGCCTGTAGGGAATTGCCGCAAGCAGAATGGAAGAAGTAATGAGAATTAAGATTAAGAATTTGGTTTTCACCCTGGCCAGCACCTTCCTCCTTTTTCAAACCTTGTCTGTTTGCTACAGCATCAGGCTGCGCGACTAATTTACATCATCTTTTATCATTAATCAAATATTTTTTTAAATCTTTTTAAAGAAGATAGAGGATAAAATCTCAGCGATTGGAGAAGTCCGTTCTAAATAGCCTCGATATCGATAGATTTCTGTTTTTCTATGTATGAGGCAATCTTATTTTTAACAAAAGAAGGCGTGTTTAGCTTTTGTAGGGATATTTAGAATTCTTAATGCCCTTTAACTCAGAAAGAAAAATCTCCCATTAAAAACCTTCTTATGGACACTAATCGTGAGGCGAAAATTTCAACTGCCAGGACCTCACGCCATAAATCGAGCCCTTGCCTGCGGTCAGAAACTGCATTTCAGCCAAAGCCTTGTCATAATGAATCTCGCTGAAGTACTTGAGTGAGATTTTTCTGGCAACCAGAGAACCGTAGAATTTGCCGCCAAAATAACAATTCAAATTGGCTCTCGGCGCATAGACGGCTCCGTAGAAATCATTGGCAAGAGCGAGTTCGACCGTGCTGTCAAAATTATCCGTGCCCAGGATTAAGAGTTTCTTGGGATCTTGGGTGAGATTGATGATCTGCGAGTCACTGTCAATATAAAATGTGCCTCCTCCCAGATATATCCTGCTCGAGGCGTCATCCGCAATTTCCAGCTTCGCCAGTGAAGCAATCTCAAAATTGCCTTTGATGTAGAGAATCACATCATCAGCAATCGTTGTTTTGGCATTGCTGTTGATTGTAAAGGAATCATATTCCCCGCTCTGGATTATGACGTCGTTTCCTCCACTTGCCAGATTGTAATCGCCCAGAGACATTAGTCCTTCGGGAGGAAGAACCGAAGGGAGAGCTTTGGAAGACACCAGAGCCTGCATCGGCCCAAAAATATGAGATTTGGACCAGGTGACAATCACCTCCGCCGGGTTGCTTTCAGGCCCTGAGAAGGCACTGCCATAAACCTTAGCCCCGTTGCTCAAGCTGATACAGCCATAATACATTGCATTCGTGCCCACATGCCCTTCTGAGCTTACGTTAGAACCGCCATAGAGACCATTCCTCGAGTCGTAGCTATCGATGAAGGCATTGGCACTCATGTCCACACCCTCGCTGCCAAAAACGCATCGATCAAAAACAGGATGACAGCCCTGACTCCTCATGACCACTCGTGTTATCCGGGCGACAGGCATGAACTCCGCAAAGGCAACTCGGCCTGTAGACTCGATCACAGGATATCCGCTGTCAGGATTCTCAACCCTTATTTCGATATCGCCGACGATCCTCCCTCCTGCAGCCTCAAAATCGGAAATCGTCATCGTCCGAAGATTGGTGTCGCCCTGCCAGGTGGAGATGTCCCCATTATTCAACTCCCAGATGGCTCTCTCGATTCCGGCTTCAGCCAGCGACACTGCAGCAAAGGATTTGGCAGACTTCTCGGTGAGCCTCTGCTCTGTGTTGAGTTGAAACAGAAATGGCACAGCCAGCAGCAGCAAAAAGGCCATGATGAGCACGCCAAGAAACAAGACAAAGCCTCCCTCCCGGCGCTTTGTTGATCTTCTTTCTCGGGTATTCATCCTATCCCCCTTTTTTTGTGTTTATGTCTGTCATTCATCGCCTGGCTTCAGGGAAAGAGGAATTCTTTGTCTCTGCTGACAAAAACGGCTTCTAGTGAACAGTTTTATCCTGCGTTAGGTGAAAGCCATATGAAATATCCCGCTTCCCCTTTCCATTGTCTTCTTCCTTTGCCTTAATGTCTATAAGTATATGAATTTATATGAATTTGTCAACATTTTTTTTGATTATTTTTTGATATTGCTCACCGATAATAGAGACAAATTTTTACCACTTCAGCCGTTGCGCTATGACGAGTTCCAAATGCGATCAATGTTTTTGATATTTCAATCCTAGGAGAAAACAGGGCGTGACCCGTGGAGGACTCGAACCTCCAACCCGCGGATTAAGAGTCCGCTGCTCTACCACTTGAGCTAACGGGCCATAAAATCTTTTCTTAGTTTAGAGAAGTCCCTCATT
This sequence comes from uncultured Eubacteriales bacterium, assembly GCA_964550165.1. Classification (GTDB taxonomy): domain Bacteria; phylum Acidobacteriota; class Aminicenantia; order Aminicenantales; family Aminicenantaceae; genus CAZJYC01. The sequence goes on along the minus strand of CAZJYC010000003.1, from coordinate 19,529 downwards.
CTTGTCAAATGAGATACAGACATCCAAATAGCAGGACGATCTGTCAGCAAAAATTAAGACTTAACGGGATTGCCGGGGGGTTTCGCGCCTTGCGATGACATTTATCCGATTCGCCTTATCCATGGATTTGCACACGGGAAAGATTTTCATTTATAATGGCAACAACGAGGATTTCAATCCGATGACTCTTAATCTTTTCCTGATCTTATTTGCCGTGGCACTCATCGTTCTCTTTATTATCCTTGTCTGGTCTTTGAGGAAAACTGCAACCAGAATCGAGGAGATAAAGAAAGCCCAGACTGAGAACCAGGCGCTCTCCCTCATGCAGCAGCAGATCGGGCAGCTCACCCAGAACATCAACCAACAGCTTCAGAGTATGAGCTTTCAGTTCCAGAGAGCTTCAGGAGACATCGGTACCACTTTGGGCGATGTCAAAAAAGACCTGGGAAAGATGGAATCTGTGACAAAGGAAGTCCTGGAAAAGGCGAAGGACATCTCAAACCTCGAAAACCTGCTCAGGGCTCCAAAATTCCGGGGCGGCTTTGGCGAGCTCTTCCTCGGCGACCTGCTGGCTCAAATCCTTCCTCCGGCCCACTTCGAGCTCCAGTACAGGTTCAAAAGCGGGGAAAAAGTTGATGCCATCATAAAAATCGGAAACAACCTTGTTCCAGTGGACGCCAAGTTCCCTCTTGAAAATTTCAAAAAGTACCTCGCCGAAGAGGAGGGCAAAGCCAAGGAAGATTGGAGGAAAAAGTTTGTTTCTGACGTGAAAAAGCATATCGACGACATCCGCGAAAAATACATCCTCCCGGACGAGCGCACGTATGACTTTGCCCTGATGTACATCCCGGCTGAAAATATCTACTACGAGACAATCCTCAAGGATGAAAGCTTCGGAGAGGAGCGGAGCATCTACTCTTACGCTTTAGAAAAGAGAGTTCTTCCTGTCTCGCCGAACTCCTTCTTTGCCTATTTGCAGGTCATCGTTCTCGGGCTCAAGGGCCTTCAGATTGAAAAGTCGGCCCAGCATATTTTTCAGTCTCTCGAACGGCTTAAAGGTGACTTGGGCCGTTTCAGGAATGACTTCCAGATTCTCGGCACTCACCTGGGCAACGCCAAAAGCAAGTTTGACGAGGCGGAAAAACGGCTGGAGAAATTCTCAGACAAGCTGGAGATTGCCAGCGGGGAGGCTCCCGAACAGCTTCCGGATAAAACACGTTCAGAGGATTGAAGAAAAAGTTTTTGCGGGGTAATAGCTTTTATTCCCCATACGCTCTCTCTTTTTTCGAAGAAATAGGCGCCCAGCGCAATCATCACTGCAGAAAAGAAAACCATGACCGCAAAATTGGTCAGGATTGAAAATGAGGAGACGCCGATCAAGGCTCCTCTCAATCCGTCTACACCGTAAGTGAGCGGGTCCAGGCGGGAGACGTATCTCAGCCAGGCCGGAAAATTTTCGATCGGATGAAGGGCCCAGGAGAGCCGGAGTGTTTTTCGACCAGAATCTTTGCCTTTTCTGCCAGCTCCACAAGCTCAAGGACTTCCTTGATTCTTCTTTGCTTCTCTTTTTGAAATATTCTTATAGAGTGCAAATCCGGAAACGGCCGAGACGGCAAGAAAGACGATTCCTTTCTCTATCTCAAGCAGGACGATTTTTCCGATGCCGAACAGCGAGGAGTAGACGAGAACAGTCCCGAGCAGCCAGTTCAGTATGTCTGTGAAAATCCTGGGTCTGTCCTCTGCACCTGGTATATCTTTTCTGATTGTCTCCCACATGCCTCCTGGCCTTATTTTTTTATAAAAATTGACCAGGTGCTCTTTGGCCACCGGCTTGGTCAGAAATGTTGTTATCAGCCAGACCACGGTCGTTATTCCGACGGTTATCAGAATCCGGTAAGCCCAGTTCAACTCTCCCGGTGCGCCAAAGCGCGTCTTCAGCAAGGTTACAGCCACCGCAAACGAACAGGCCATGGCTGCGATTTCACTCCAGGCATTGATTCTCCACCAGTACCATCTCAGGATGTAAACGAGCCCTGTGCCGGCGCCGATAGCCAAAAGAAGTTCCCAGGCTCCTTTGATGCTATTCATCCCGTAGGCGACAATGCCGGCAAAGACCATGAGCATAACGGTAAAGACTCTGGAGATAAGGACATAATGGCCAGAAGAAGCATCCCTGTTGATAAATCGTTTATAAAAATCATTGACCAGATAGGATGCTCCCCAGTTGAGATGGGTAACGATCGTGGACATGAAAGCGGCAAAAAAGGCGGCGACCATCAAGCCCTTCAGCCCGACAGGCAGAAAGGAGACCACCATCTTCGGGTAGCCGTACTTCGGGTCGGCAAGATCGGGAAAGACAACCATCACGGCCAGGGCCACAAGGATCCAGGGCCAGGGTCTGAGGGCGTAATGGGCGACGTTGAACCACAATGTGGCCAGCACAGAATGGCGCTCATCCTTGGAAGCCAGAATCCTCTGGGCGACATATCCCCCACCGCCTGGCTCTGCGCCAGGATACCAGGTTGACCACCACTGGACGGCAACATAGACAAAGAAGGTGAGGATGGGGAGCGCGGCTGATCCTAATTGCGGGAAAAAGCTCAGAGCTTCAGGATGGGCTTTTATGATTTTTGACTTGAGCGCTTCGATTCCGCCGACATGGCTGACCGAAATTACAGCCAGAGCGATTGAACCGGTCATGGCAATCAAAAACTGGAAAAAATCGGTGATCACCACGCCCCATAAGCCTGATAACACAGTATAAAAAACCGCAACCACAAGAGAAATGACGAGCGCCCAAAACTTGGAGAAGGAAAAAATCGTTTCGAGTATGGCTGTCATGGCCAGGATGACCCAGGCCATGATCATGCAGTTTATGGGCAGGGCAAGATAAACGGCACGAAAACCTCTGAGAATGACCGCAGGTTTTCCGCTGTACCTCAACTCGGTGAATTCAATATCGGTTAAGACCTCAGACCTCCGCCAGAGTCTCGAGAATAAAAAAACAGTCAGCATTCCTCCCAGGGCAAAGTTCCACCAGAGCCAGTTTCCGGCAATCCCGTTTTTGACCACAATCTCAGTCACCGCCAAAGGCGTGTCTGCCGCAAAGGTTGTGGCCACCAGCGAAGTCCCGGCGAGCCACCAGGGTAGAGTCCGGTCGGAAATGAAGAAACTCTGAATGTTCTTTCCGGCTCTTTTGGCAAAAATGGAGCCGATGAGAAGGGAAAAAACAAAATAAGCGACGATCAAACTCCAATCCAGCAAGGATAAAGCCATTGTTCTTTGTGCTTCTGCATAGTCTTTAGCTCAGAAAAAACACAAAGTCAAATCAAAATGAATCTGGCTGCAGCCGGGATTTACGCTAAGACTTGTGATCAAAATACGAGGATTTTCTGTGTTCAAGTAAAGATTGGGCTTTAAGTTAAAAACATCCCTTAGAAAAGAACAATGAATAATGACTAAATTCTCTCTGTCTCAGGATTAGAGAAAGAAAAAATAATTGATAAATTAATCAACCAAAAATAAATTTCTATTTCGTCTGGATCAGAAGAAAATGGAAACGCCTAAGTAAATGTTGTTGTCTGTACGAAAATGTTCCCCTTCTGCTGAGTAACTCGTGAATCGATATTCAATTCTGATGGCAGCTGAATTTCCCACGATGTACTTAATTCCTGCTCCAAAATTTAAGGCGGTGATACTTTCTTCCCAATCCCAGGCCATAGAAAAACTTTGCGGGCCGTTGCCAATGCCAAATCCTCCGAGTATAAAAGGAATCGCTCTTTTTGATGCTTTGAAATTATAGGAAATGTTGCCTAGAAAGAGTATGCCGGTATACTCACTCTCATCTGTTGGGATGGTCAGAAACAATTCTGGCTCAATCTCCAATCCTTTATAGACAAAAAAGCCGATTCTAAGAGGTATGTTGATCCAGGTTTCAGTCTCATCACTCCATTCGGACTTAACATTCCACATAGAGGCCGAGGTTGAGAATTCAAATCTCTTTCCTTCTACAGGTTGAGCGGAAGCGCCTTGGACAGAGATAAATGCGAACAAAATCAAAGCAAAAATTCCCAGCATTTTTTTCATTTTTTCCCTCCTCAATATTTTTATAAAATCCTTTAAAAAATTTGAATTTGTTTGATCTTAGGATTTTGACAGATTATATTTCTTATTTATCACCCATCTCGAAATTGTTAATCGATATCTAATTTACCATTACCCAGAACGAAAGTTGTTAAAAATTTGTTAAGAGTTTGTAAAAAGTCTGTTAAGATTACCACCTTTTCTCCATTAATCTTTTTTTTTATTTCTAGAACCATCTCTCTGAGAGCAACACTCGCCGTGCCAACCACAAACATGCCAAAAACAATGAGCATCGGACCGAACCAGTAAACAGCTCCAGCCCCTATCGAGCATCCAATCAAGGGCCAGATATAGATTTGAAAGAAAGTCATCCCTCCTTCCCTGACTAAAAAGACGATGGAAGGCATTTAGCTGAAGACTTAGCTGGCGCGCCCGGAGGGATTTGAACCCCCGACCTTTGGATTCGAAGTCCATCGCTCTATCCAGCTGAGCTACGGGCGCGCCGTTAAGTAGCCAATTCTCTTGACATGTTCTTCTTCGTTGATTCTCATGAAGGAATAATAAGTATCTTAAGCTTTTTAACTATAACCCAACATCTTTCAATTTTCAAACTCCGGTGTCTCAGACCGTCCCGCTTTAAATCTTTCTTCCAATTATAAAACTGGCAGAGTTTACCGACATAATAAAAAATTGAATTCTGATAAAAAAGCAAGTCGATCTAACGCTCTTGCTGCTTCATTTCAATCGAATAATTATTTTCCTGAGAGGAGGTGGCTCCTTTCGCTCATTGATGGTTCCCAACAGGCTATTTTTTTTAATTACTCGCTAATAATAATATTCTTATGAAAATCAAAGAATGCATTCAATTTTGCCTGAATTGTTAGCCACAGGACAAATAGTGCTGACAAAAAGAATAAATATTCACCAAGTTTCATTTCTTCAAGAGATGATGCTGCCTGTAGATTTGACAGCAATGAAAATGCAATCAACAAGATTGATATCAAAACAGGATGAAAATAGAAACCGACATTTTTCCCAAAATGCTTTTTTTCAATTTGCTTCATTCTTAATGGCAGTGAAAAAAGAATATAAAAGAGCCAGTAGATATTAAAAATGGGGATAAATAGATAGCCAACCGCTTCAATTACCTCCGTTTTAAAATTCTTAAGGCATAATTCTGTCTCATCTATTTAAGATATAGAGATTTGTTTTTTGGCCCTGTGCTGATTCCGCCGCAATTTCGCGTCATTTTCACCTGCTGCCGATGCGGCCTGAACATATCATGTCCAAAACGATGGTGTCAACGGCAAAGAAAGAAAGAGAGGGATAAAATTTTCGGAATTTTTGCCTTATGGAAAGACTGATGCCGGATAAATACTGGCTAAATGGAAAAAGATATGTTGATCTGACCGTAGGCCTGCTTGCCTCTTTGCATCTTGAACCGCTTTGTCTGGTAAAAATATCCGTAGGCAATTGTGAATCGGCCCGTAGTCAGGGCTACACCGCCCACAATTCCAGCCACAAACGACTCTCTGTCCACGCCGTGGCTTTTGACAAAGGTGTTGCCGTCGAGGAATATATCCCTGAGGACGGTCTCTCCTTCTACTCCTGTATAAAAATAAATCCCGAATCGTCCTTGCCGATTGTTAACGGTATCTTTTTTATCAGAGGAAGCCGTCTTCCCGCTTCCCGGAAGGAACAGATGAGTTCCGAAATCTTCGGGCAGATTCCAGCCGCAACGCAATAAAACCCCTGCTCTGGCGCCTATATAAATATTTCCCAGGCCGGCCCCGAGGTGAGGAATCGCATCATATCGGAATCCTTCATTTTCTCCAGACTGAATGAATTTCCATTTGTGATCAAAGAGAAGTTCGAGGGCTGGCTCATCGCGAAGCTGGTTGTCCCAGCCTTGAGGGTAAGCCCAGTTGAAGAAGTCATGAAGAAATTTTTGGCTCTGTTCGGCAAAGGAATGGGGCCCTATGATTCCGAAATAGAACTCCAGGCTATCCATGATGCTGGTATTCCTGCTGTAAAAGCCGAATCCAAGATAGGTCATTCCTGCATAAGGACGGTCATCCCTGATCAGGTCGCTGCTCTCGATGTCGCTGGGCGTGTAGGTATTCTGCCCGAGGAAAATGGAGACGTTGTTCTCGGAGGCTGTTCTGCCCGTAAAAGGGCCCACCTTGTTCAGGAAATGAATCCATTTGGGCAAGCGGGAATTCTTGTCAGCTTTTGTCATGGCCGGCGAAACCCAGGTCATCCTTACGCCGTTGGTGTAATACCGGTCCGTCCCGGCGAACATATCATTTTCAAGGCGAAAGCTGAGAACGCCTGAACTCTTATCCTGTTCGCCGCGAGCGGCAGCTGCCAGAAACAACACTCCTACGAGGACCGAAAGGATTAGGACTTTCCGTTTCATGACATCAGGACTCGTCAAAACCTTTCCATTATTTATGATCGAACTTCACCCGCCAGAATATCTCATAATACTCCAAAAAAGAGAAAATACAATATGAAATTCTGAAAAAAAGATTTCCACGCCTTTTGGATTCGCCATGACTGTGGAAATGAATTCATTTTTTAAACTGATTTATGGGCAAAGCCCTAAACCTGAAAAAGATGTTGAATCTGGACAGGGGCTAAAAAAATTGATATGAATACACACGCATTAAATGTCGTTATATTATCATCGTGAGCGACCGAAGGGAGCAAAGCAATATTGTACAAACATTTCATTGCGAAGCCTGAAAGGCACAGCGATCTCTTTGTCATTGTGAGCGACCGAAGGGAGCGCGGCAATCCGCCTGAGTCGTTGCGGAGCGCGGAGCGCCGTGGCAATCCCTTTAAATTTAATGCGATTGCTTCGCTAAGCTCGACACGAATGAGACTGCCATGTCGTTTCCCGCCACGCTCCGCTCGCGGCCTCGGCTCACCCTCGCGATGACACTTTTATTGTTGCCTTTGTATCAGATTATTAACTGCGGAAAGTCATGAGAACTAAGCTCGTTCCGGATTTTTACGAAATCCAGCGCAAGCAGTGGAAAAAGAGCCTTTCTCTTTTTTTCGTGCTGATGCTTTTTTATTTTTTCGCCATCGGGCTGATTGCTGCAATTTTTCTTACAGGCTTCGGGTTTGTGCTCGATGTGGAGAAATTCCTCTCAAAAAATTTCTGGATAAGTGCCCTCCCGATTATCGCCGCTTCGGCCATTATTATCGCCTCCTTCCATCTTCTCGAAGCAAGAAGATTCGGGGCAAATTTTATCCTCAAGCGCCTCGGAGCTCAGCTTCCTGACTTTCTGGACCGCTATCACCAGCAGTTTATCAACACGGTGGAAGGCATAAGGATTGCCAGCGGCCTGCCCAAAGTCATCCCTTATGTTCTGCCCTCATTTGCCATCAACTCGATGGCATTGATCTCTCCGGATAATACGCCAGTCATAGTTATCACTGAAGGTTTACTTTCCGAATTCACCAGGGACGAAATTGAAGCTGTGGTTTCCCATGAGATGGCCCATATCAGCCGCGGGGATGCCTTTTATCTCACCATGGTCTGCTCGCTCGCCAACTTTTTCGAGCGCTTCCGGCAGGCTTTGGAGCCAGAAAGACCTACTCCAGGACAACCGTCTCAAACAGGAGGAGGAGGACCTCCATTGCTTTATCTGGCCGTCTCCCTCTCAGCGCTGATTATGCACCTCTTGAGCACCCTCATCAGCAGGGAACGGGAGATCCTTGCCGATGCCGCAGCCGTGGAGCTTTGCCGGAATCCAAAAGCTCTTGCCCGCGCTATCTACAAGGCCCATTTGAAAAACTCCTTTGTTGGCGATTTTAACCTGACCTACAGCCCTTTGTTCATCGTCCATCCTGAGTCAGGAGGGGAGTCTGAAGGATTCTTTGCCAATCTCTTCAACTCCCATCCTCCTTTGATGAAAAGAGTCAAACTCCTGGCAGAGATGGCCCATACCAGGCCGGCTAAAATCATCGAGGAGGTCTGGGAGATCCGGAAAGAACGGGAAAAGGCAAGGACTCTTCTCCTCTCTCAGGAGGAAAAACTTAAAGAAGTTCCTCAAGAGGTGGCGGAAGCAGCAGATTTAGAGCCAAAGGAGGGGAAAATCTGGGCGATTAAAGACCCTCACGGCAACTGGCAGGGACCTTATGCCCTTGATGAGCTTTTGTTTGTCCGCTTTTTTACGCCGCTGATCCGGGTCAAGAATCTGCAGGAAAATATCGCGGCGCCGGCCAGGGAATTCGCCCAGGTCCGGAACGCGCTGCGCAGCCTAGGCAAAAAAAAGCCGATAGACGCAAACAAGCAGAACAAATGTCCGCGCTGCCGCCGTCCTCTTCATGAGGGTTTCTACGAGGGCATTGCCATAAAGTTCTGTCCTCAATGTGGCGGAAAATTGGTGGACTCAGCTATCGTGGACCGTATTCTGACGCGCAAGGAAGTGACGTTTTCTGAGACCTTGATAAAAAAAGCTCAGGAGTTCAAAGAGAAATTTTTGCTGAATCCGATTCACACCACAAAAATCAGTCTGCAGAGCCCGGGAATTTTCTGCCCGAATTGTGGAGCGCGAATGCTTCCCAGGCCTTACAACTACCAGTATTTTGTTCCGGTGGATAAATGTCTTTCCTGCTATAGAATCTGGTTCGACGCTGACGAGCTGGAAATCCTTCAGCTCCTCATCGAAAAAAAATAGAGGGCGGTATAGCGCTTTTAAAAATTTTCGCCAACAATTTCCTTAATCCTGGAAATCATCCCCGAGCCGAAAAAGATTTTGGTTGGGGTATGAAATCTCATTATGGTTTTTTGTTACTTTCTAAAATCAATCGTATCCTGATTGGCCATATCCAGAACCGCAACAAAGAGCAATTGGGCCAGGTCTTCCAGGATTTCAGGAGTTATGGTTGCGATGTTATCCTTGGTGATATGGTAGTAGGAGCGAGATCCTGAAACAGAAAAGGATATGGTCGGAACGCATTTCCACATGAAGCGGGCCGCATCGAGCCTTGGACGTGCAATGTTGGCAAAAGAGCTGGGGCGGATGATGCGGTGGATATATTTTTCGTTGGCTTTGTTGATATATCCCCAGAATTCAGGATAATTTTTTGCGGCAAGCGCATTTATTCTATCGCCGCAGCCGACGCCGTCCATGTTGATGAAGGCAACAGTTTTTTCCAGAGGAAAGGCGGGGTTCTCAACGTAATACTCTGAGCCAACAACTCCCTGCTCTTCAGAGCCGAAGCAGAGAAACATAATCGAGCGACGGGGCTTGATCGGGCATCTGGCCATGGCTTCGGCAATCCCCATCATGACCGCAACGGCCGATGCGTTGTCGTTGGCTCCGGGCATGATTTCGTAGCAGCGGCCGAGATGGTCGAGATGTCCTCCGAGGATGATGACTTCGTCCTTGAGCGCAGGATCAGACCCTTCCAGAAGGCCGATGACATTGTAGCCGATGCCTTCGGGGTGATGCTCGGTGTTATTTTTGATGTTGACGGTTTTACCAGTGGCAAAAGAATGAGGTTTCAAAGTCTTCTGGATTTTTTCAACAACATCTTTGTGCGTGCAGGCTGTCCCGGCAAAGATATCGGCGACGACAGCATCGCCCACATGACTGTAGATGAAGCCTTCTCTGTAGGAATTGTTGGGATTGCCAATAGGCCCGTAATTGTAGAGCATCCCTCTGGCGCCGTGGGCGACCGCATTCTCCAGCTTGTACTGATGGAAAGAGTACGGACGCCATTTCTTGAATAGCTCCGCGTCTTTGTCCGGTGAGACAGGAACTTCCCTTTCCATCAAGAGGATTTTTCCCTTGACATCGACGCCTTTGTACTCATCGTAGCCGAGCTCCGGGGCGGTGATGCCGTAGCCGACATAGATGACTTCAGCCGTGACCTCGCCCGAGCCTGAGGTGGAGCCGGGGATGAACTCGTCTTCATAGCGGTAATACTTTTTGATAAAGGAGTCTTTAACGGGGACATGAAGCGAAACCTCGCAGCCCTTAAAGACCAGAGTGTAGGGGATCGGAAAAGCCTGAAGATAAGAACTTTCCAAAGCGCCGGGCCGAATTCCCCATTTCTCGAAATGTGAGGCCACCCAGCGGGCGCTGGCGTTGTATTCCTCTGTTCCTGTCAGGCGGCCGGCATATTTTTCAGAAGCCAGTTCTCTCACGTAATCGAAAAGAGTGTGGCTGGAAATCGAATGGAGGCTCTGAAGAAGTCTTTGCTCATCTGTCTGCTGTGCCGCTAAGTTCTGAAAAACAAGAACAGACGAAAGGGCAAGATAAAAGAACGCCACCAGGAGAGATGAAAATTTTTTGTTGCTCATGCTTATCTCCTCTTTATTTTTTATTTTTTATGTTAAGATAATCCCGGCGAAAGTAAAGCAAAATTTTTTATGGGATCTCTTTGAATGCTGATAAAAAAGCTCAATCAGATCAGGCTGGTGCCTGCAAAAAAACGCTTTCTTGACCCCATCGAAAAAAAAGGTGTTGTCCCATTTTTCTGGCGATGGAAAAGCTTTTTAGGTTTTGCCGTATTGCTCGTCATGATCTTTCCCAGTACATCCAGAATTTCGAACATACCGCCGCAAAAAAATATCCTGGCTATCGAGAAGAAGCTGTTTGAGCTAGTTAACAAGGAGAGGGAAAAACAGGGCCTTGCGTCTCTCAGGCTTTCTCCAGAATTGACCGTCGTTGCCCGGAAGCACAGCCAGGATATGGCTTCTTATTTGAACAAAGAACCTTCCCATTTCTCCTCCACAGGCAAAGATTACACGGACAGGCTCTTGGAAGCAGGATTCTACTTCAGGAAAAACGGAGAAAACGTGGCATTCAGCGAGAGTTATGCGGCCGAGGTCACCCACGAGGGGTTCATGAAAAGCCCCGGGCACAGGGAGAATATCCTGGACCCGGAATTCGATGAGCTGGGAGTGGGCGTCATTTTTGAAGAAAACGAAGGTTATTACATAACTGAGGATTTTCTCCTTTCTTTTGTGCCTATGGAGGAAGAGGAAGTCAAAAAGGAAATCCAGGAAAAAATAAATGATTTGAGAGCGAAGAGTTCCCTTCCACCGCTTTCGTTCTTAGCAGAAGCCGATGACTATGCCAAACGATATGCCCGCAGCAAGGCTGAAGGAAAACCCGCTCCACCCATCCCCCAAAACTTCAGAGGTATGCTTCTTATCTACACTTCCTCGCCTTTCCTGGAAGATGCCATGAAGGCGTACAAGGAGAAAGTCCTGGGCAAAATCTATGAAAGCGCCGGTTTCAGTGCTCATTTTTCCCGGGATAAGAAAAACCCGGGCGGCTTTTATGCCTTCGCTCTCCTCCTTTTTCCTGAAAACAAATACAGGTCCTGGAGTCAAGAGACTCTGAAGCAAGCCATCTTCAGCAATCTGAATAAAATAAGAGAAACGAGCGGACTGACTTTCTTTAAATGGGATGAGGAGCTTGCAGCTCAAGCCGACCGGGTCGCAGAACAACTCTTCAGTCCGAGAAGCAATATTCCAGCAATCCTTGCCATCATGCCGGGAGTCGCAATCCTCCGTTTCATAACCGAGGATCCAACTTTGCTGCCCAGCCAGACAAAAGAAAAAATCGAGAATAATCTAAGAAATTTCGTCCAAGCCGGAGTAGGCATATACTTTGGGAAAAATCAAGAATTCCGCGGAGGTGCCTTTTGGGTCGTCATTCTTCTCAGGAAGTAAAAAGGATTAAGGTTAGCCGAAGGGATTTCTTGCTCTATTCGGGAGTATGTTCGGCTTCTCTTCTTTCTTCCACGGTTGCTAAAAAAGCTGAGCTCTTAAAATCCCAGGACAAATCCTCTGCTTCGTTTGGAGCCGATCCCTGGCTTGAGCTAAACCTGGAGAACATGACCTGGAATCTCGACCAGATCGGTAAGGTCGTCAAGGCCCGGGTGATGGCCGTGGTCAAAGCCAACGCTTACGGCCACGGCCTGGTCGAGGTTGGAAAGCACCTGGAAAAAGCGGGCGTAAATTTTCTGATGGTCGGGAAACTCCAGGAAGCCCTTCTGCTCAGGGAAAAGGGTGTCTCTGCGCCTATTCTCAATTTTGGCCCCTTCAATGCCAAGAAATCCGAGGAAATCATCCAGAACAACATCTCTCAATCCATGTTTACAGAAGAGGTCAGAGCCCTCAGCCACGCAGCGCTCACGCTCGGGAAAAAAGCCAAAATACATATCCATCTCGATACAGGAATGGGAAGAATGGGCATTTCCTATCGCGATGCTCTTCCTTATGTCCAGACAGTCTCCTCTCTTCAAGGCATTCTGATCGAAGGGATGTCGACAACCTTGACCGAGGATGACGATTTTGACCGCGAACAGCTTGACCGCTTGCTTGGGATTTGCCGGGAAGCAGAAAAAAAGGGCATATCTCTGGGCTTAAAACACGCAGCCAGCAGCGATGGAATCCTGGACCTTCCTTCGTCGCATCTCGACATGGTCCGTCCGGGCATCGCACTCTATGGCTATTATCCGTCGGAGAAAACCCAGAAGGAAGACAGGTTGGGCTTGCGGCCTGTGCTCCAGCTTAAAGGCCGTGTCGCCGCAGTAAAGGCCCTTCAATCCGGAGACACGCTGTCCTACCATCGAAAATACACGGCCCAAAAAAAACAAAAAATCGCTATCATTCCTGTGGGGTATTCGGACGGTTATCCGCATAACGTTGCCGATAAGGCTTTTGTTCTCATCAGGGGGAAAAGATTCCCCCTTGTGGCTTCTGTCACGGCTAACCACTGTGTGGCCCTGATGGGGAAAAACTCAGAAGTCAAGGCCGGAGATGAAGTCGTTTTGCTCGGAGTTCAGGGAAAAGAAAAAATAACAGCCGATGAGCTCGCCCTCTGGGCCGGTGTCTCTAATTATAGAATACTGATCGGCCTCAACCCACTCCTCTCCAGAATTACACGCTAATATTCAATCCTTTTGATATCTTAATTTCTTAGCGGAATTATTCTTTTACCTTTTCTATCTTCCTTGAAATGGAAATGAATTCGTTTTATAATAATTTTCAGCGATTTGAGGATGAGAAAATCATCCAAAATGACTACGATTCAGCAGTTTATTGAAATGATGAAAAAGATAAGAAATCGAGGCAGTGGCTGACACATGCGCAAAATTCCTTCTGTTCTCTCTCTTTTCTTATTGAGTTTTCTCCTGAATTCATTTCTAACCGGAAATTCCCTTCATCCCGAAAAGAACGAAGGGAAGGAAAAGCTGAACCTCCTTCTGATCACCATCGATACACTCCGACCAGACAGGCTGAGCTGTTACAGCAACAAGCACATACAAACGCCGAACATCGATAGCTTGGCAGAAAAGGGAACGTTATTTTTAAAAGCATTTGCCCATACCACTACCACATTACCATCTCATGTCAATATCCTCCTGGGAACGACCCCTCTGTATCATGGGGTTCACGAAAACGCAAGCTTCATCGTCAAGGAAGAATTCTTAACCTTAGCCGAGCATTTAAAGAGTCACGGCTATGTAACCGGCGCATTCGTGGGCGCTTATCCATTGGACTCGAGATTTGGACTCGACCAGGGCTTTGACATCTACGACGATGAATACAGCACCCGGAATCCTCAAGAGTACGGCCTCAAGGAAAGAAAAGCTGAGGCTGTCGTCGCCAGTGCCCTTAACTGGCTAAAAAATCAGGCTTCTCCCTGGTTTCTCTGGATTCACTGCTTTGATCCCCATGATCCCTACGAACCTCCAGAGCCTTTCCGAACTCGGTATGCGAATCAGCTTTATGACGGAGAAGTCTCCTATGTCGATTATGCGCTGGGAAGCCTCTTTGACTCTATGAAAGAGAATCATCTTTATGACAACACTCTAGTCATATTCACAGGAGATCACGGCGAGTCATTGGCAGAGCACGGAGAAATGACTCATGGCTATTTCGCTTACAACTCGACACTCTGGATCCCTCTCATCATCTATATCCCTGGACTCAAACCAGGGAAGATTGACCAGCAAGTCACGCATATCGATATCTTCCCCACTGCCTGCGATGTTCTTAAAATCGAAAAACCGCCATTTCTGCAAGGCGTCTCACTCCTTCCCTCTATTAAAGGCAAAAAGCTTCCTGAGAGACCTATTTATTTCGAATCCTTGTACCCTTATTACAGCAGAGGATGGGCTCCTCTAAGAGGTTTCATTCTTGGCAAAGAAAAGTTTATCGAGTCCCCTCTTCCTGAATTTTATGATCTGGAGAAGGATTTCGACGAGCTAAAAAACATTATCTCTGAAAAAAATTTGAATAAATACAAAGAAAAACTCGCCGGGTTGATCAAGAATCAATCCCTGGCTGAAAGCTCAACGGCTGAGCAGAAAATAGACAGGCAGTCACTAGAAAAATTAAGAAGCCTTGGCTACATCTCAAGCCCGGGTGTTCCAAAAAAAGAGAAATACGGTCCCCAAGATGATGTAAAAATTTTTCTTCCCTATCACAACAAGTCTCTTGAGGCGGCAAATCTTTATGGCAGCGGAAAAGTCAAGGAAGCGCTAGAAGTTTTGAAAAATATTATCGCAGAAAGAAACGACGTAGATATAGCTTATTCCACTCTTGCTATTATCTATAAAGAACAAGGACGGATAGATGAGGCTCTCGAGGTTCTCAAGCAAGGAAATGAAGTGCTGCCCTCAAACTACGAGATTCTGTCCAAGTATATCAATTTCCTTGTGGAAGCCGGCCATTTCGATGATGTCATTCAAATAGTCCGCTCAAGCAACCTGCCCCAAATCAACAATGATCCCGACACCTGGAATCATCTGGGAATTTCCTACATGAGCAAGGAGAACTTGGAGGAAGCTTTGGCTGCTTTTGAAGAAGCCCTTTCTTTGGACGATCAATATCCTGTTATTTACAAAAATCTCGGAAATCTTTATTTTTCCATTTTTCTCAAGGAGAAAAGCTCCAGCGCCTATCAGAAATCACTCGAGAATTATAAAAAGGCCATTGAGCTCGATTCAACCTACGCCTCTGCTTATAACGGTTTGGGGGCGGTTTATCTCCAAACGGCCCAGAATGAAGAAGCTATTTACTGCTTCACTAAAGCAATAGAGCTGAAGCCCGATTATGGTCCAGCTGTATACAACCTGGGCTTAGCCTATCTAAATTCAGGCAAAATGAATAAAGCTTATGAATATCTCACCCTATTCAAGGAAAAATATTCACAACTCCTTCCTCCGCCTCAATTAAAGATCCTGGACTCTTTAATTCAAAAATGTAAACGGGGATCATAGCCTAAGTTTAGGCTTCAATTTAATTATTTTCGTTCATTCCACTAAGAAATCATACTTAAACAAAACGGACGGATCTTGGCTGACAGAGCAATCCAACAGGCCATCAATTCCTTCCAGGCTCTCCCAGGATTAATTTTGAAACGAAGTGACTCGCACAATCTGCAGGATATCTAACGAAGACCGAAGAGAGAGCACTGCAAACATTGATTTAGCGCATTGATTTTGATATCTTGACTCTGCTCATTTCGTGAAAGAGCTTTTAATTCAAAAAAGGGCCTGCCCCTTTTTAAGGAGGAATTGATGAAAAGTCATTTTATCCTCTCCATCATGGCCATGCTCATCGCTTTTCCGCTCATCGCCCAAGCAGCAAATCCTAAAGTCCTGATGAAAACGAATAAAGGTGATATCACCATCGAACTCAACGCCGACAAAGCGCCGATCACCGTCAAGAATTTCCTTTCTTACGTGGACGAAAAATTCTATGACGGAACCATCTTTCACCGGGTGATCAAGGAGTTCATGATCCAGGGAGGCGGATACACCCCAGATTTCCATGAAAAATCGACGAAGGCTCCGATCAAGAATGAAGCTGCCAACGGCTTGAAAAATTCGAGAGGAACGATCGCCATGGCTCGGACCAATGAAATAAACAGCGCCACCGCTCAGTTCTTCATCAACCATGTCGACAACACCTATCTTGACCACAGAGACAGCACGCCTGCCGGCTTCGGCTATGCGGTTTTCGGAAAGGTCATCGCCGGGATGGATGTTGTCGATGCCATCGCCAGCGTCCCGACCACGACCAGGAGCTACGATGAGGACGTGCCCCGGGAAACGATAACCATCATTTCCGTCCGCCGTATCCAGGAAAAATAATTTTTACGCGGCGATTTTTCCAAAGTCATCTCGGAAAAGGCGATGTTTGATTATATGTTTGCCCTTTTCCATCTCTTCCTTCTGATCGGGATCATCGTCTTCGCCTTTTATTCTCTCCTCCAGGGAAATGTTTTACGCTTTTTGATACTCATTGTTCTTCTTACCGGCTACTACTTTCTTGTCCTCCATAAAGCTGTGAGGCAAGAGATCCAAAGAAGAAAGAAAAAGAAAACGTAAAGGAACTCGAATTTCAGATGCCAGTCTTTTTTGCATTCTCGGATGAGTCAGGAAAGTACAAGAAAGAAAGGAGCGAGAAGTTCATCCAAAAAAATCCTTGCTACTGCCGCTCCGCAGTCCTCCTTGAAGCTCACGACTGGCTGAAGCTCAGGCACGAATTTTCGCTTCTTAAAAAAAGGTTATTGAATTTAGATCCAGCTCAAGAAGTCAAATGGTCTTATATCTGGTCTCTGTACAGACATTTCCAGAAAAAAGAGGAAATTCCCCGTCACAAACCTTATTTTACGCTGCGCCGGCATTCCCTCGATACATTCGTTGAATTCATCAGACAGGCGCTCCAGCTTCTCCAAAACTGTCCGAGCTGCCGGGTGATTCTGACAGCAACCTTCAACGAAAGGCAAAAAACAAAGCCTGTGGAGACGAAAAAGATACTGGCTCTCCATCTGAGCCATCTTTTCTCCCTCATTGAACAAGAAATGGCAAAAATTCCTGAAAGTGTTTGCGTCTTCTTCATAAACCGCGAAGACCCTACCCTTGAAAAAAGCCTGAAAGAGGCTTTCTCTGAAATTTTCAAATATGACCTGCCGCAGAAATATCCTCACCTAAAAAACAGCCTCAACTTCGAATATTTTCCTCAAAGTTTTGGCAGCCAGGTCGCTGATTACTACGCCGGAGTTTTCAGCGGCTCTCTCCGCTTTTATCCTCAAAGCATTGATCTTTTCCGCCATCAGGTCTGGCCGAAAATCATCAAGGAAAAAGATGAAGCGTTGGGCATCGGAATTAAAGAAATCCCTGAGAATCCAAAGAACAGAATCTTTCTCCAAAAAATTCTAAAAAAGATTTTCGAAACAGAGGAAAAAGATTATCGCGTCAGCCTGGAAGAAAGGCTTAAAATAAAATAAGGACTTAAAAATTATATTAAATGGTTCTCTTCCATTTTTTGTGAGTGAAGGAGATATGGGTAAAAAAGCCTCTCAGAGATGGCCGGAGCGACCCTTGAAGGCTCAGGCAGACTGGCTGCACTCTTGAGAGCCGGAAATCTGTCAGAGATTTGAGCAGCCAGTCTGGCTTTTTTCTATTTCAGGACTTTTCCGGAGATGATCAGGATGAGCGCTTTGTCTCCTCCATCGAGCTTGGAGACACCGACCACGGTCCTTTCCCCGCTCTTTAAAGAGAAGGTTGTGTCGATCAGGGTGGAGCTCGCTTCCTTTCCTTCAGGGCTAAATCCCTGAACCTGGGACAGCCTCAACTCAACTCGAAAAGTATCGGCCTTTTCTTCCTTGATGTAACGCGGGCGGATCCCGAGCTTGAAACTCATCTTCTCGCCCCCCATTCTCTGCGTGGAGCTGTGGTTATCCTGAACTTTTATGAACGAGGAGTCGAGGATCTTGAACGCCTTATACCTCAAAAGAGAGCTCAGTTCCCTCAGCACAGGGTCGGATTTTATCTCTTTATCCGAATAGCCGGCTGAGGTCGAATCGAACGCACCCAAAATAAGTTCGACTGTGAACTGCATGTCGAGCGGCTTGACATCCAATTCTTTCAGAATGGAGAGGAGCTTTTCCACGACTTCTGGAGTATCCTCGATGATGATCGCATTCCTTTCCCTTAACAATTGAATCCTTCCGTAGCTACTTCTATAGGGATGCAGCAAGTTCCAAGCGCTATTCACATCCATGTATTTGACCTGCACGATCTCTTTCTTCAGCTCAGGCTTTTTTTCTTCCTCGAAAGAATAAAGATTCAAAGTCAGAGCAGCCACAAAGAAAAAGGCTAAAAATAATGTCGTCGACTTTCTCATTTTTCTGCCTCCTTTAAATCAAAATTTTTATCGAAAAACCAGATGATTTTCAGCCCGGTTTCTTTGGAGACTAAAGTCATGGAAATGATGTCCTGCTGATAGTCCTTTACCGGCTCTGCTTCGGCTAACATTTGCGATTCCGGTGCGGGCTTGAAAAAATAAGGCGAGATAACGACCAGGCTCAAAACAATGAGGAACACAGCCATCAAAGCATAAGCCCAGACCTTCTTGAATGGCCAGGGTGCAAGCGGAGAAACTCCGGGCTTCCCCTCTTTCACGGCTTTTTGAATGGCCTGCTGCCAGTCCTTTTCTCCCCAATCCTTTCTCTCTGCAGCCAGCATTTCCTTTGCCTTTTCAAAAGAAAGAACAAAAATATCATACTCCCGCCGGCAGCGGGGACAGGTCTCCAGATGAGCTTTGACCGCTTCGACCTTCGATCGGGAGATTTCAGAGCCCGGCATCAGAGGCATAAGCCGCCTTGCTTTTTTGCAGTTCACTTCTTCACCTCCTTGGCCAGGCCGGGATTCATTTTCCCGAACCGCAGCCTGATCTTTTGCCTTGCCCGGGAAAGATGGGTCCGAACGCTCATTGAAGAACAGCCAAGAATCCCTGAGGCTTCCTTGACGGAAAATCCTTCTCCGTCCCGGAGGAGAAAAACAAGTTTTTCTTTTGGGCTTAAAGTAGAAAGAAAGGCTTCAATCTGCGTCTTTGTCTCTTTATCAGAAAACTGTTTTTCAGGGTCAAGGCCTGTTTGGCCAGCCAAGCTTTTCTGACCTTCTATGATTTCTCCCTCCCTCTTCCTTTTTCTTAAAAAATCGTAAGCCGAATGGAGAGTTACACTGTAAGCCCAGTTCCTGAAACTCTTCCCCTTTTTGAACCTGTCAAGGTGTTTGAAAATCTTGATCAGGGCTTCCTGACAAATCTCCTTTGCCTCTTCCAGGTCGTGTGTCATCCGATAAGCCATGGTCAAAAGTCTCTGACGATGAGGCCGAAGCAGAAGCTCAAAGGAGGTTTCATCTCCGTCGAGCGCCTTTTCAACCAGCTCGTCCTCACTCTTCATCCACATTAATATACGTCTTATTCTTTCAAAATGTTAAGGAGTGTTTTTTAAGGTTCTTTTTGGATGGAAAATCGCGATGATGTTGTCGCTTTTTTCAAGAAGCATTTTATTTCTGTGATGAGAAAAGAGATTTGATAGAGTGAGGAAGGGAGGCGCTGGTTTCCGTTCCTCTGAAGCCCATGGTGGAGGGTGGGAGGGTCTTGGGCG